>CAMOXW010000223.1 GCA_946629405.1 uncultured Ruminococcus sp. | reverse complement strand
ATATTCGGCGCCTGCGCTGCACAGTGCGAATACCACGACGGTCTGCACATTGCTGAGAATCATATTCTTGTTGAAACAATTGATATACATACAGGCGAGGTACTTGAGCCCGGCCAGACAGGAGAGCTTGTATTCACTACTCTCCGCAAGCACGCCCGTCCGCTCATCCGCTTCAAGACAGGTGATATCGGACGCATCGACACTACCCCCTGCAAATGCGGACGTACACACGGCAGGATCAGCATCCTCGGCAGAAAGGACGATATGTTCATCGTTTCAGCTGTTAACGTATTTCCGAGCGATATCGAGGCAGTTATCCGTGAGCAGAGCGGCATAACAGGTGAGTATCTCATCCGTATCTTTGAGAAGGATTTCACCAACAAGTATGCGGTCGAGATCGAGAAGAACGCTGACAATACCAAGGACGATGAAACTGTTGCAGCAGAGGTAAGCGCAGCTCTCAAGGCTCGCATCGGCGTTAAACCGGCTAAGGTCATTGTTCATCCGGACGGCGGTCTGAACACACGTTCCGAGCACAAGTCCAGACGAGTTATCGACGAGAGAAATATTGACTACAACATCTGATTATGATATAATATACGGGCGGATACTCTCCGCCCAATTCATTTAAGGAGAATATTATGCCAGAATTATCAAACAGAACAGCAACCTTTACCGATTCCGTCATCAGGCGTATGACGCGGATCTCCAATAAATACGGCGCTGTCAATCTTTCTCAGGGCTTCCCGGATTTCGAGCCGCCGAAGGAGATACTTGACCGCCTTGCTGAGGTCACTCGCGAGGACTTCCACCAGTATTCTATAACATGGGGCGCACAGAATTTCCGTGAAGCCCTTGCTGAGAAGCAGTCCCGCCTTATGGGACGCAGTATCGACCCTAACGGTGAGATAGTCGTTACCTGCGGCAGTACAGAGGCAATGATGGCGGCAATGATGTCCGTGACAAATCCCGGCGACAAGGTGATAGTTTTCTCGCCTTTCTATGAGAATTACGGCGCTGATACGATACTTTCCGGAGCTGAACCGATATATGTCCCGCTCATCCCGCCTCAGTTCAGCTTTGACCCGGACGTTCTGGAAGAAGCCTTCCGTCAGCATCCCAAGGCGCTCATACTCTGCAACCCTTCAAATCCCTGCGGCAAAGTGTTCACCCTTGACGAGCTTAATATCATTGCCGGACTTGCAAAGAAGTATGATACATTTGTCATAACCGATGAGGTCTATGAGCACATTGTCTATGCACCGCATAAGCACATTTATTTTGCGAGTCTGCCGGATATGTGGGAGAGGACTATTTCCTGCTCGTCGCTGTCAAAGACTTACTCCATAACAGGGTGGAGACTTGGCTATGTTATTGCTCCGCCGCACATTATCGACACCGTGAAGAAGGTACATGACTTCCTCACAGTCGGAGCTGCCGCGCCATTGCAGGAGGCTGCCGTAACAGGACTGCGTTTCGGTGACGATTACTACCAGTGGCTCCAGGACAAGTACACTGAGAAGCGTGACCTTTTCCTCAGGGGGCTGGACGATATCGGTATAAGACATACAGTTCCGCAGGGAGCTTATTATATACTGCTTGATATTTCAGAATTCGGCTACAAGAGTGACCTCGTTTTCTGCGAGAAGCTTGCTGAATATGTCGGTGTCGGAGCAGTTCCTGGTTCAAGCTTCTTCAAGGAGCCTGAGAACCGCTACATAAGGCTTCATTACGCCAAAAAGAACGAAACTCTCGAAGGCGCGCTTGAACGTCTTAACGATATTCGCAGAAAAATGCCGAAGGAATAACAGCACGGGTGCAGTTTTGCACCCGTTTTTTATTTTATTTCTTCCTGTGGGCCGAACCGGCAAGCAGCATGACTGTCATTATACACAGCATTATTGACGGTACAGGTGATGGCGAGCTGTGGACAGAGGCGTGTACAGTTGATACCGCGACGGTTTCATTCCGGAGGAAGTACGGCATCAGTCCGCGGCATAGTATAAAGCTAAGAACTGCCGCTGCTGACCTTACTACAGTAAACGGGACAAGGGAGAATTTTCCCCGGCAGACCGCTGCAAGCTGGAAGATCACACAGAACCCGCCGAACGAAACGAGGGCGCAGATAAGCGGAAGCATCGAATGATCTCCGTGCGGCAGAGTGCTTGTTGCAGAAACGTCGAGCAGCATATTACCGGCATTTTCGCCGCTGTTATTTACAATGCCGGAAAGCACAAAGCCGATGAGCTGCATTGCACCTGATTTCCGCAATATATCAGCAGCGACCGCAAATGCAGCGGTGATAAAGCATACCTCTGTCATTGACTGACCGGCGGAAAGTGTGCTGTCCATTATGACCTTTGAATCCAGCAAAAGGTGAGAGCTTTTCCTGACCTCGGGCTTATTTCGCTTAATGAACGGCGCTGCGAGGAAGGCGATGAGGATATTTGCTCCGGCAGTTGACAGGAATATGAGATTTCCTACAGTCTGTGAGCCGTAGAGCTGTGCAGCGATGCAACCTGAGATGAACGCCGGCCCTGCACCGAAGCAAAAACCAAGAAGCCAGCCGCCGCGCGTTCCTGTGACCCTGCCCTCATCATTCATAACGCAGAGCATTTTTGCACCTGTGAGATATCCGGTGAAGCTTCCGCAGAAAAAAACTACAAGTTCCTCACCGGTCATACCGAACAGTATTCCGGCAGGTCTGTCAAGGAATCTTCCAACATAAGCTGCACAGCCGCTCCGGGCGAGAGCTCCTGCGGTTATCATCATAGCGTAAAGGGCAGGAATCAGCGTAAACAGGCAACGTTCAACAGCCTCGCGGACGGCTTCCCTGACAGAAACTGCCTCTGCGGCACAGTAAACTGCTGCGCCTGCAAGAACGGCTATTTTCAGCACGATTCCGCATTTTCTGAGTTTTTTCTTCATAATCATCACCCCTATCATCATATTATTTACTGCGAGTGATTATTCTGAGAAAGGAACAACAGGAGCTATGTTCAGAAAATTAGCCATATTCGCAGAGAATACGCTCTGCCTCACGCCGCAGATACACTTCGACTGCGACAGGGAGCTAATCATTGACAACTGCCGGAGGATCGAGGAGTACAACGAGGTATTCATGCGGCTTGTATCAGGAAGGCATTGTATAGATATCAGGGGAAGCGGGCTGCGAGCTTACGATTACAAGACGCGCGGGCTTGTGATCCGGGGGAAAATATCGCAGGTGGAATTCAGCGAAAGGAGCGGCATTAATGAAGGATCAGCTTCGCGGCTGCGTAAAGATAAGCGCTAAGGGAAGGCAGCTCTACCGGTTCATAAATATGATACATACCGGCAGAATCTGCTGCTTCGGACAATTCTGCCGGCATGACGTATTCTATGCAGAGATATACCGTCACGATCTTCCTGCGTTGAAGGAAATGGCTGATGAATGCGGTGTTGAGCTTGAATGCAGTGAGGTCCGGACTCTGTCTTCATCGGCGCTGAAATACCGCAAAAGGATAGGAATACTGATAGGACTTGTGCTTGCAGTCATAACGGTGATGTACTTTTCGTCGGTCGTTGTAACAATTGAGATACAGGGAAATTATGCGGTCAGTGACGAGGATATCCTTGCAGCGCTTGACGGGCTTGGGATACATGAGGGGGCAAGTATACGCGATATAGACCTGCGCTACTGTGCAAATGAACTCCGCGTGAGAGTCGAAGGGATATCATGGGCAGCGATAAGACATACCGGAAACCGTATCGTGGTCGAGGTGACGGAGGTCGTGCCGACCCCGGAGATAATTCCGCGGAACAGTGCCTGCAATATAGTATCTGCTAAAAATGCGAAGATAACATCTGTTCTGGTGCGCGACGGATTTCTCATGCACAAGGTCGGGGACTATGTCCGCGAGGGGACGCTGCTTGTCAGCGGAGTGTCGGTCAGCAGCAGCAGCGGACGGACTGTTCTGCATCATTCGATGGGAAAGATAATCGGCGAATACCAGGAGACGGTGACGTTCTCGGGGACATTTGAGCCTGTGCAGAAAATATACACCGGAAGAAGCGATACAAGACGGAGCCTGAGACTTTTCAGCATGAGAATTCCTCTGTATATTGGCAGAAACAAGTACAGCTCCTATGAATGCAGTGAGCAGGCAGAGCCGCTTTGTATTTTCGGCAGAGAGCTCCCGGTCGGCATAGTCAGAAAGAAGCTGCGGGAGACTGAGCTGAACAGTGTAAAACTCTCGCTGAATGAGCTTGACGAGGAGCTCAACCGTAAGATATTCTTCTATGAGAAGAATTTTATCGGCGAGGATACGCAGATAATCAGCCGTGATATTGAACGCACGGTGACAGGCGAGGGAATGACTTATACGGTCAGTTACACACTTGAGGGCGAAATAGGTGTCGAGAAAACGCTCCTTGCGAAGTAAAGCTTGCAATTTTCCGCAGAATGGGGTATAATGATCTTATATAAGAACTGACAGGAGGTGCTTTATGATCTATCTGCTTGAGGATGACGACGGCATACGGAGCTTTGTGCTGTATGCCCTCAGCAGCGCAGGATTCAAAGCGGAAGGCTTCGATACACCGTCTTCGTTCAGGAAAGCCATGAGCTTGCAGCTTCCTGAGCTTGTCCTGCTTGATATAATGCTGCCGGAGGAAGACGGACTGTCCGTGCTGCGAGGACTTAGAGCTGCTCCGGAGACTTTTTTGCTTCCGGTAATAATGCTTACTGCGAAGGGAACAGAATACGACAAGGTGACAGGGCTGGATGCGGGAGCTGATGATTACATATCAAAGCCCTTCGGAACAATGGAGTTAATATCACGCATAAAAGCGCTTCTTCGCAGGTCATCCGCTGCGCCGGCAGAAACTCTGAGCATCGGAAATGTGGTTATTATCCCGCAGCACAGAGAGGTCGCGGTAAACGGCGAAAGGGTATTGCTTACCAAGAAGGAGTATGAGCTTCTTCTGATACTTGTCCGTCAGCGGGGGACAGTTTTCACTCGCGAGGAATTGCTGAGAAAGGTCTGGGGCTATGATTTTTCCGGCGAGAGCAGAACGGTTGACGTACATATCAGGACGCTCCGTTCAAAGCTCGGAGCAGGCGGGGACGTGATCGAAACTCTCCGCGGAGTTGGGTATAAGGCAGGTGAACCGGCGGATGACTAAGAAGATAATGGGCAGTATCATGCTTGTATCGTGCCTTGCGATAATAATAACCGCGGTCATAACCTCGGGGATACTCAACAGGTATTTTACACACCGCCTCGAAGATGAGCTCGTTACAGAGGCTGAACTCATAGGCAGAGGAACTGAGCTGAGCGGCACGGATTACCTCAGGACGGTTGATCTGCATGGTATGCACGTTCTCTGGGCTGACAGCAGTGGAAGGGTCCTGTTTGATTCAAAGGGCAGCAAGGATGTTGTTGCCGGCAGCCCGGATTTTCAGGAGGCGCGGCGTAAGGGCAATTCAAGCTCGTCGAGGTTCTCTTTGAATATGAACCGTTCGTCGCTCAATTATTCGCTAAGACTCAGTGACGGCAGCGTCCTGAGGGTGTCGGATGTACACCTGTCATTGCGCGATCAGCTTGTCAGCATCGTACCCTCGGTTGCAGGATTCCTTGCTGTTGTTCTGATTGGTTCACTGCTTGCGGCGAACATTGTTTCACACCGTGTAGTAAAGCCTATAAACAGTATTGATCTTGATTCGCCGAAGATAGATGACAGTCTTCCTGAGCTCAGACCACTGCTTAAAAAGCTTTATACGCAGAATCAACGTGTAGCAAAGCAGATGGACGAGCTCCGAAGCAGCCGTGAGCAGTTTTCCCACATAACCGAGAGCATGAGCGAGGGGCTTATCGTTGCCGACCCGAAGCTTAACGTTCTCTCTTGCAATTCGGCTGCTGTAAGACTTCTCGGAGCAGAGGGCAGCGCAGAGGGAAGATCGGTTTATGCGTTCAACAACAGCGAAGCGTTCCGCAGATGTATACAGAATGCTGCCGGAGGAGTTCATTCAGACACAGTGATAAGCACTCCGGACGGAGAACGTGAGGTCATTGCAAGTCCTGCAAACGGCGCAAATACAATAAATGGAATAGTTGTATTCATTATGGATGTTACAGAAAAGCAGCAGCTTGAGATCATGCGCCGGGAGTTCACATCAAACGTATCTCATGAGCTTAAAACGCCGCTGACGACGATATACGGTGTTTCTGACCTTCTTGCAAACGGCATGGCAAAACCTGAGGATACGGCAAAGCTCGGCGGTGATATCCGCAGTGAGGCTGAGAGGCTGATAAATCTTATAAACGATATAGTTGCTCTGTCGAAGCTTGATGAGAATTCTGTTCCTGCTGAAAAGGAGGAGATCGACCTTTATGAGCTTGCGGAGGAAGTTATAGCAAGGCTGTCAGTAAGTGCGGAGGGAAAGAACATCACTGCGACCCTGAGCGGTGACCATATAATTTATAACGGCTGCCGGACGGTCCTCGAGGAGGTCATCTACAACCTCTGCGACAATGCTATCAAGTACAGCTCTGATGGCGGGAATTACGCAGTCAGGGTCTCGCACACACCTAAGAGGGTGTTCATCACTGTAAGCGATAACGGCTGCGGTATCCCTCAGCAGCATATAGGGCGGATTTTTGAGAGATTCTACCGTGTTGACAAAAGCCGTTCCCAAAAAGTCAAGGGTACCGGGCTGGGACTTTCGATAGTCAAGCACGGCGTCATGTACCACGGAGGAATAGTCCGCTGTGAGAGCAATGTGTCGAAGGGAACTATATTTACAGTCGAGCTGCCCGTCTGAAAGCCTTACATATAAATTGCTTGAATTTCCGCACCGATCAGATGCAGAATTGAATGTGAATACCGTCCTCATCGGACACATAGACCGCATCGATCATCATCACAGCGATCTCGTGTTTGGCATCTATCGTCAGGCTATCCCAATTTTTCAGCGGCTCCTTCAGGGGCTTCGTATCAATAGCCCT
>CAMOXW010000222.1 GCA_946629405.1 uncultured Ruminococcus sp. | reverse complement strand
TTATAATGTTCTGAAGGTGTTGGGTCTCGTGCACGTGATAGGAGGTATTCGAGGATGTTCTTTTGATGAAGCCGTTGGTCTCGCTCATAAATTGCTCGATGAGTTTTTCGGTCTCAACAGAGGTCTGAGCCTTTTCAGACTCCTTGGCATTCTGCATTACCTCGTCATAGTTATCGATAGTCATTATCAAAACGTTCGGACGCGAATCATCGGAGCGTTTTTTCAGGGAGAAGTATTCACTCTCGTCGTGGAAATAGAGCACAAGGAAAGCCATATCCGTCTTATCGAAGCGTTCGGCGGTTACCTTATAGATACATCCGTTTATCGAACAGAAGGCGTACCCGCTGCGGTATAGAGATTCCATGTCGATCTTGACGAAGCCCTCGAAATCGAGGCCGAAAACGTCCTGACCGAGCCCGATCTTCTCAGAGAATATCTGATTATACCAGACGAACTGCTTGTGATCGTCGATAACGGCGACAGGTGCAGGCAGCGAGTTCATAAACTCAGCGGCAGAGCTTTCCAGGTGGGAATTCATCTTAGAAACGTGCCTTATAGTATTTCTTGAATAGATAATAAATATAACTATGCTGACCGCGATGATGACGAAAGCCGGAGCAATGAAAGCCATAGCGAGCCCATTGCTGTCATTGTTAACTAATAAAGCGATCGCAGCAGCGTCCGCAAGCAGAAGCAGATGCAGCACAAGCAGAACTGCCGGAAACCTGTTTTTCACTTTAAAGGCTCCTTTCGGAAACGATTGCCGGTATCAGGCTGACAGACGATTGACCGCCGTCAGGTCTCCATTATGATAGGAAGTATCATAGGGCTGCGCTTGGTCTTCTGATAGATATAATCCGAAAGAGCGTCGCGCATTTTACCCTTTAGGGTGTTCCATTCTCTCAGCTCGGCAGCCGAGCAGCTTGAGAGTGTGCTTGTAAGCAGGAGCCTTGCTTCGTCCATGAGCTCCTCAGACTCTCTGACGTAGACAAATCCGCGTGAGATGATATCCGGACCTGCGACTATCTCGTTCGTAGACCTTTCTATTCCGATAACGATAATGATAAGGCCGTCCTGAGCGAGGTGTTTTCTGTCCCGGAGAACGATAGAGCCGACGTCGCCGACACCGAGGCCGTCCACAAGAACACGTCCGGATGGCACTTGTGATACTACAGCCATTCTGTTTCCGTCGGTCTCGATGACATTTCCAATCTCAGCGATTATGACATTATCCTTAGGGATACCCATTTCGTAGGCAAGTCCGGCGTGCTTCTTCAGGTGCTTGTATTCGCCGTGTACGGGGATGAAGAACTTTGGTTTGGTAAGCGCGAGCATGAGCTTGAGTTCCTCCTGACAGGCGTGACCTGAAACGTGTACCTCATACATAGCCTCATAGACGACCTCGGCACCGGATTTCATGAGCTCGTTGACAACACGGGTGACGAACTTTTCATTTCCTGGGATAGGGGTAGCGGAGATGATAATAAAGTCCATAGGCGTGATATTGACCTTTTTATGGTCATTCATAGCCATTCTGGTAAGTGCGGACATAGGCTCACCCTGGCTTCCGGTTGTTATGAGAACGATACGCTCGCTCTCATAGCGGTTCATCATTTCGATGTCGATGATAACGCCGTCCGGAACGTCAAGATAGCCGAGCTCGATAGCGGTATTAATTACATTTATCATGCTCCTGCCGAATACGGCGACCTTTCTGCCGTAACGGACAGCACAGTTGATGATCTGCTGAACTCTGTGGATATTTGAGGAGAAGGTAGCAATTATTATACGCTTGCCCTCGCCTTTTTTGAAAAGGTTATCGAACGAGGCTCCGACAGTACGCTCTGAGTGAGTATACCCAGGACGCTCAGCATTAGTCGAATCAGCCATAAGGGCAAGGACGCCCTTGCTTCCAAGCTCTCCGAAGCGTGCAAGATCGATTATCTTCTCATCTATAGGGGAGTAGTCTACCTTGAAATCGCCTGTATGAACGATAACGCCCGCGGGGGTATGGATAGCCATACCGACAGAATCAGGTATGGAGTGGTTAACCTTGATGAATTCGACAGCCATGCAGCCCATTTTTACAGTCTTTTTCGGCTCAACGACATTGAGGGTGACCTTGCCGTAAAGCCCCTGCTCACGGAGCTTGCCCTCGATGAGACCGATAGTCAGGCGGGTGGCATAGACAGGAACGTTGACTTTTTTGAGAAGGTAAGCAAGACCTCCGATGTGATCCTCATGACCGTGAGTTATCACGACACCGCGGAGCTTGTCTCTGTTGCGTTCAACATAAGTAAAATCGGGGATAACAATATCAACGCCTGGCATATCCGCATCAGGGAAAGCGAGACCGCAGTCGAGGATGAACATATCGTTCGAGCACTCGAAAACAGTCATATTCTTGCCAATTTCATTAAGACCGCCGAGGGGGATGATCCTGACGGGAGTACGCTTGACCTCCTTTGTATGGCGTGTACGCGCAGCAGGAGCCGTAGTCTCTTGGGACTTAGCCTTATCAGTAGCAGGCTGGGATTTTTTCTTGTAATATCTCTTTGGGGCGGCAGCTGAGGAAGCTGTCTTACCGCGCGCTTTGGGAGTTTTTTCTTTTTCGTTCACTATTTTTCCTCGCTTTCATAAGAATTGTCATTACGGACGTCAGCGGCAGAGCATGGTTTTATGAAATGACGTACTCTTAGCTTGTATGGAACAGATTGATACTGAGCAGCCGGTGACAGTCGCTTGTGAACCTGTGTTCACTGATTTATTTATATTTCCGGAGCATCTGAAAAAACGCAGCCGGTAATTAAATGGTACAGAGACCAATAAATCCGAAACGATATGCTTTGAATGCATAGATATACAACTATAATTATACCTTAAACATAATGATATGTCAATAGCAAAAACGCCAAAGCCTTCAACATTAGTGATAATCCATAAATTTCCGCTGCATCAAAGAACAATGATGTGTACAGGTTTTTATCTGGCCAACGGACTATTCATCGCTTCGTAAACCGCCTGAAGCCGACATACGCTGTATTTTTCCGGACCATTCAGCGCAGAGCTCCGCGGCTGTTTCGGCAGAGCAAGCCTGTGCGATAAGTGAAAGCCTGTTTCTTCCGCTTCTTGTTATCCTGACGATACCGTCGCAGCAGTCTATTCTACGGCGGTAGGGGCGCATATCCATAAGATCGACGATGATCTCGCGCCTTGAATCAGCAAGCTCAGGAAGCTTCTTTACAGTGCGGATGAAGCTTGTGCGGTCGGCAGCAAGCCTTACGCACATATACAGCGGGTCGGCGAGATATCTTATCCTGTCTGCGGGAAGCTCCGAAAATCCGCCCGGGGCTATTCGTTTGAGCCGTACCCCGCACTGTTCGGCCTGAAAATGAAGGTTCTCCGGGATGCAGGCGCAATCCCCGGCATATCCTGAGGCAGCAAATGCGAGCCTGAGCTTATCGGTAGAAATAAAGCCAGCCTCATGTGAAAAGGCGTTGACTGTCTGACCGTCTGCTGAGACCTGAAAGACAAGTTCATCGTCCTCGCCGGTAAACAGTTCATTCCATAGCGATCTCACAGACCTTGCTCCGCAGCTTACCGAAGCAGGGACAGCCCTCTCGCCGATACCTGATTTTTCACGTATATTAGCGATATACAACTCTCTGAATGAACCGGCAGTAATGATCTTCCCGCACCTTTCAGCCGGCGGCAGGGAACTGCCGTTCATCAGCTCTACGATAACATCAGCCGGTACAGGCATCCTGTCTTCGCCGAATACTGATACGCTCAGCGAGCTGCTTCCGCTAATGAAAAGACCGCAGTCGGAGGAAAGCAGGGGAAACCCAAATCTGAACGACGGAAGATCGCTGTTCTCATAGATATATACATCTCTGCCGGCCTCGGATATACCGCTGCAAAGGGCATAAAGGTGGTGGATATGGCTGAACCCGTCACAGGCAGCGCTGAACCTCCTGAAATGTGCCGCGAGCCGCCGTCCGAGGTCAGCGGCAGCTGAAACGCTGACAGTGCCGGAGGAAGCTTCACAGCAGCCCTCGCTGAATCTGAAGAATCTGTTTTCGCCTGAATAATCCATGATCTGCTCCTTAAAATAAACTATGGATATATTCTTGGCTCATGATTCAGCTTTTATACCGTCTGACCTTTTTCATCAGAAGAATAAGAGCAGGCAGGTTCAACAGCATCATAACACCATTGAAAACATCGGAAAGCTCCCAGACGGTTTTGGCACTGAGGACAGCTCCCGAGGCTGAAATGACTGAAAAGAACACGCAGAACTTCCGGATATGTCTGCCGCCAAAGAGGTGGCGGAAGGCTGCTTCACCGCAGTAATACCAGCCGGTGACGGTACAGAAAGCGAATACCGTAAGTACAGCCGAAAGGAAAAAACCTGCTCCGCCGCCGAGTATCGTACCTGCTGCTGTATTTATTGAAAGATCGGGAGCGGCACAAATAATTGTAAGTGCTGTCAGAGTACAGCATATCATTGTGTCAAGGAAGACCTCGAACATACTCCACATACTCTGTGTATACAGGTCACTGTCTCCGGCTGCACTGTGCAGGAGTGGTGAGCTGCCGAGACCTGCTTCATTCGAGAATATTCCACGTCTTATCCCTACAGACAAAGCATATCCGAGTGTGCCTCCGGAAGCCTGCCGCAGTCCGAGTGCCTCAGTAAAAATTGAGCAGAATGCAGCGGGAAGCTTTTCTGCCGAAGCAAAAATGACTGCTGCACATACCGCAGCGTAAAGCAAAGCTGCTGCCGGAAGGAGCAGTTCTGCGGCTGTGCCTATTCTCCTGGCGCCTCCGCAGGTAACATAAAGGACTGCGAAAAACGAAATACAGGCAACAGCCACGGCAGGAGCATCCATACAGGAGGTCACCTCTCCGGCAATGGAGCTTATCTGTACCATTCCGCCCATTCCAAGCGTTGCGAAAATGCACGCAGCGGAGAAAGCATCTGCAAGTCTTCTGCATCCGAGCCCCTTTGATATATAAGCCATAGGTCCGCGAATCCTTCCGTCACTGTAGATGGCAGACAACGAATTTTCTGCATATACCAGAGCCATTCCGAGAAAAGCTGAGACCCACATCCAGAAAACAGCTCCGGGACCTCCGGCAGCAAGCGCCGCAGCAACGCCGGTTATATTCCCGGTTCCCATAGCAGCACCAAGAGACATACAGACTGTTTTCCTCTGTGATAAACCTTTAATCGTGTCATGCTTTCTCCTTCCGTGCAGAAGGAATCCTGGCAGACTCAGCTGAACTGCCCGCAGCCTTATCGTATAGACAGATCCGGTGATGAGCAGGAGAGCGACGGTACCGCCTCCCCAGATAAAGGAATTGAGCCTGCTGATAAAAAATACCATAATACCCTCCGGAAAAAAATTACAATCTGAACTGAAAAAACAGGTATACAATAAAGGATATTTATGGTATAATAAAAATATACTTGCAATAAAAACGGAGGCTCAAAATGAGACATTACAGACCCGACCGCCGAGGACTGACCACTCTGCGTATAGTGCTGCTGATAATCTCAGCGGCATTGATACTTGTAATAAATTATTATGTTCCCTCACGCGACATAGCAGTAGCTGCGGACTGCTTCATAGCAGGCACAGTGCTTTTTCTGATGCTGATATATCTGCCGCTGTATTTTGCGTCAGTGAGGTATACCGTAACCGAAACTGAAATAATCAGTGACAGCGGAGTTATCATACGCTATCATCAGGCGGTAAAGATAACATCGATACAGTATTCGGCAGTCATCAGCTCACCATTTTCAAAGCTCACCGGACTGAACTTCATACTGTTTTTTGTATTCGGCGGACAGATGAACCTGATGTTCCTGAGATATGAGGATATGGTCGAAATTTCTGCACTTGCAGGAGGTAGGGAATGACATTGGTATATCATGAGCACCCGCTGAGGATACTGAAATATTCAGCGAAGAACATATGGCTTCTGATATTTCCGCTGCTTCGAGGGATCAACGCGATAAGGCTCGACAAGGACCGTATGTACGAATGGCTGAAGGGAGCATGGTTCGATATAATTATAATCGTGCTTATCGTCATATTCGGATTGCTGCGGTGGCTCTCATCAGTCATTGAGATCACGCCTCATTCAATAACCCACACTGACGGCATAATACTTCGCCTGAGAAAAACGATACCGTACTGCAATGTAAGCAGCACATCGTTTGAATATCCGTTCTACCTGAGACCGTTCAGGGCAGTAAGCATAAGGTGCGATACAAGCGCAGGACTTTTCCGTTCCTCAGATATGAAGATACTTGTCAGGGAGAGCGTCGGAGCAGAGCTTCATGAAAAGCTTCCGGGGATCAGGGACATGAGCAGGGCGTACCGTTTTCCGAAGCCCTCGCTGATTTCGGTCGTGCTGCTCTCGATGTTCTTTTCGAGCGGATTTACCGGGTCAGTCTATATAGCGACGTTCTTCTTCAAAGGCGGCGACATCGCAGGCGACCTTATAGGCTCATACATCGGCGAGATGACTGAGCGTACTGAAAGAGTAAGCCGCCGGCTGCTTCTTCGCATACCTGATGCGGCAGTAGGCATAGGTGCATTCTTTGTTGCGGCATGGTTCGTGTCATTCATGATAAATCTGCTGAAATACGCACGCTTTTCACTTTACTACGGTGAAAAATACATCCGGATATCATACGGAGCGCTTACCAAGAAGGATTACAGCATTAATAAGGAGCACATAAACTATATAGATATGCGCCAGAACCTCATAATGAAGCTGATAAAGGCGACGGCTACAACTATAAGCTGTGCAGGGTACGGAAATTCACGAAAGCGGCTGCCGGTTCTTCTGCCTGTAAAGCGTGAGCGGAAAATGGGCAGGCAGTTTGAAAAGCTCGGTATATTCCAAGCTGAAAAGCCTGAATTCCGTCCGGATATCAAGGGCTTCTGGCAGTACGTCTGGCTGCCGGTTATAGTGACGGTATCGCTGATTCCGGCATATATGATAGTATCGAAGTTCGTCCCTGCGATCGACAGGATAACGATATTTTTCGTTGTCATGGCAGAGATACCGGCGATATGGATGGTGCTTGCAAAAACAGCAGCGTTCTTCACAAGCGGAGTAACTGTCCGTGATGACCGGATAAATCTGAACTACAGCCGGTTCACGATGTTTCATTCAATAATCGCAGACAGGCGTAAGCTTGTCAAGGTCGAGATAGAGCAGAGTATATTCCAGAAAAGAAACGGGAGAGCGAGCCTGTGCTTCTGGTTTGAAGGTGAATCGAGCAGGCGGCACAAGGTCAAAGCGCTTCCGGCGGATAAGGCGAGAGCTATACTTGATATGCTGGATACAGGCATTGCGGAAAAGCTCTGAGCAGCACTTGACAAGACATGAAAAATATGTTAAAATCAGTGATGAGCAGACCATGCGGTAGCGGAAACGTTAAAGTTTATGAGGAAAGTCCGGGCATCACAGAGCAGGATAGCTGTTAACGGCAGCCGAGGGCGACCTTAGGGCAAGTGCAACAGAGATATACTGCCGTCCTTAGGGGCG
>CAMOXW010000221.1 GCA_946629405.1 uncultured Ruminococcus sp. | reverse complement strand
TTTGAATACAATGGTATAGAGTACGGTATAGAAGGTCACTACAACAGCTTTGATATATGGATATATGATAAATGTGACATTGCTAACGGTCTTACTCTTGAAGAAGTTTTGGATTACAAGCTTGACGGTGTAAAGATAAGAGACTTGATATTAGATGCTGAGATAACAGAGCGTCTTGCGTGATTCCATAGGAGTTGAGAATAAAATGAGTAATTCTGTATATGATCCCGATGATCACAAATTTGAAACCTTAGGCGAATTCAAGATCTATCTTTCATGCGGAGCAAATGTTGGTTTTGAATATAATGGAATAGAGTATGGTATCGAAGGACATAATAATAACTTTGATATTTGGATATACGACAAAGGCGATATTGCTAATAATCTTACCCTTGAAGAAGTATTGGATTATAAACTCGACGGTGTGCAGATAAGAGATCTTATTCTTTCGGCTGAAATAACCGAAAGAATTATGTGAAAGAAATTGTCATCAATTTTGTTTTCCAGAAAGCCGATTGATAGTAAGTCTATCGGCAGCTTGTATACCTGTAAAGGAAGTATTGTGATGATGTACTCCACAATTATCATGATCTTTCACCTTCAATGAATGTGACACGCAAATTCTTCAGATTATAAAGAATTTGCGCTCCCCGAACGAGGTTCGGGGCAATAATTGTTACGCCTCTCCCTCACTGTATGAAAACGGCGCGTCAGACTGTGCGGCAGCTTTGCTGAACTGCGTTTCATAAAGCTGAGTATATACACCTCCGAGACCGACAAGCTCGCTGTGAGTACCTCGCTCGGCGATAACTCCGTCCTTTATGACAAGTATCTCGTCGGCGGCAAGAATTGTTGAAAGCCTGTGCGCGATGAGGATGCTTGTGCGGGTCCGGATAAGCGGCTCGATAGCATCCTGTATTTTCTGCTCGGAAATCGAATCAAGCGCGGAGGTCGCCTCGTCAAAGATCATGAGAGCAGGATCCTTCAGCAGTATCCTTGCTATGGAAATACGCTGTTTTTCACCGCCGGAAAGCTTCAGGCCACGGTTCCCGACAAGGGTATCAAGACCAGTCTCCTGCTTGCTTATGAACTCATAGATATTTGCCTGCTTGCAGGCTTCGATCAGCTCCTCATCGGTGGCATCCGGCTTGGCATAGAGCAGATTGTCGCGTATAGTACCGTTGAAAAGATAAGTCTCCTGGCTGACGATACCAATATTCCGGCGGAGAAAACTAAGGTCAAGCTTCCGGACATCTGTTCCGTCAAAAAGAACCTCGCCGCCGGTGACGTCATAAAGTCTCGGTATAAGATTGATGAGCGTACTCTTTCCCGAGCCGGAGGGACCTACGATCGCGATACACTTGCCCTTATCCAGGGTAAAGCTTATGTCCTTTAGTATCTCGCGTTCAGGTTCATAGCCGAAGCGGACATTGCTGAACACGACCTCGCCCTCAGCCTTTTCAGGTTCGATCGCATCCGGAGCATTCTCTATCTCGACAGGCATATCGTAATACTCAAAGATACGAGTGAACATTGCCATTGACCTTATCCAGTCTACCTGAATATTCAGAAGCTGATTGACGGGACCGTACATCTTGCCGAGCAGGGCTACAAGCACTGATATCTGACCTACGGTGATAGTTGAGTCATACTTCATCATGATGATACCGCCGACAAGATATATAAGCATTGGCCCGATGTTGGTGAAGGTATTCAGCGCCATTCTGAACCAGCGTCCCGCCATGCTCTCACGGATATTGAGGCTTATCATTTTGTGGTTGGAGGCTTCATAACGGTCAAATTCGCGCTGCTCCATGCCGAAAAGCTTGACAAGAAGCTGACCGCTGACGGACAACGTCTCGTTGAGTATCCCGTTTATCTCGTCACTGCAGGCCTGTGATTCCTTGGTTATCGTCCAGCGTGTCTTGCCGGCGCTGCGGGTCGGAATAGTGAACAGAGGTATTATAACTATACCGACAAGAGCAAGCAGCCAGTTCTCCCGGAACATGATGACCAGTGCGACCATAAGGGTGATAACGTTGGAAATAATACTCGTCAGCGTGTTCGTTATCACCTGCTGAACGCCGGATATATCGCTTGTCATGCGCGTGATGATATCACCCTGATTATTAGTTGTAAAGAACCTCTGGGACATCCTCTGCAAATGCCGGAACATCGTATTCCGCATATCATAGGTGATATGCTGGGCTATCCAGGTATTGAGGTAGCTTTCAAGAATACCGATGAGGTTAGCTCCGAGGGTGACGGCAAATGAAAGCAGGATGAACTTGACGAGCGCGCGCATATTCCTTGCGATAAGCCCCTCGTCAATGATCTTTCCGGTGAGGACTGACGGCATAAGTGTCAACACTGCCGAGCACATGATCGCGATAAGGACAAGTATCATCTGTTTCCAGTATGGTCTCAGATAGGAAAATATTCTCCCGAGCAGTTTTTTGGTAACCTTTGGTCGGTTTTTCTTTTCTTCATCGGACAGAAAACCCGGTCCGAGTCTGCCTCCGGGCGGCATAAGCGTACCTCCTTATTATTTTTAACAATAGTATACCACGTTTTGTAATTTGTGTCAACGCACCAACAGAACTTCCTCATCAAAAAAGCAGGGCATTACGCCCTGCCGCTGAGATATTCCTTCAGCTCTTTTTTCAGATAAAGATACCTCTCATACTTCTCCGCCTTTGCAAAATGAACCTCGCGGAGCTGCTCCGGATTTCCCGAATAATTGAGCTTTTCATCGCCGAACTGCTCACTTGTAAGGTCAAAGACAGCTTCCCCGACAACATTATAGCAGTGATAATTCCCACCGGGGCGAAGCACCCCGAATACCTTGCCTCCGAAAATATCCTGCACAAGAAATGCCGTTATCGAGCACTGCCCGAGGGTCACATTGTCCCTGCTCCATTTTTCACGCAGCCTCGGCGCACAGGTGTAGCTGCACCAGATATTTCTCAGGATGTCATACAGTCCGCGCGGTGATACCACGCCCTTGAAATCCGGGTCAGCCGGCGGCATAACGGCATTTTCCCAGCCATAAAATGAATATTTCATACTCAGCTCCTTAAATATACATCGCGTCCATAGCAGTAATGTACTCCAGCGACGGGACAAAAACACCCTTGTGCCGGTCGCCGCGGAAGACCTCCGCGCCGTTCCTGTAGGCAATGACCTGCGCCATCGGAAAGGGTACCCACTGACCGTCGTCAAGAGGCTTCGTCGCAAATATCAGGCCGTTTTCGAGCCGCTTGAAGCACAGCGTATTTTTCAGATTCTTGTGAACATACAAAAGGTCGCCGTCGAAGATCATCAGATTCAGCTTATTGCGCGGCGCGTTCTCTGCAATGAAGCTGTTTATCAGCTCAAAGCGCGCTCTTTCGGTCGGAACTGACTTGGAAAGCTGCTCGTTCACGGTGTCGAGCATCGAAAGAAAAAAACGCTCGGAATCAGTATCTCCCGTCTGGACAGCGGAATAACGGTGGTTGTGCCTGCCGTTGAAGATGGTGCCGTTGTGGATGAGAGTCCACTCCCTGCCGGAGATATCCAATGCAGAAAATGGATGGCAGTTGTTCTCATTTATCGAGCCGACGGTCGCAAATCTGATATGTGCAAGCAGGTTTTTCTGCTGCGGAAGTTCTTCAATAAGCCCGGCAAGAAATGCACTTTTTTCAGCACTTACTGCCTCCTTCACGACAGTCCTCCCGGGACTGCCGTACATCATCCCCCATCCGTGAGGATTCTTGTCGCTGTGTGAGAAAAAACTTCTCAGACTGTCCCGTATATCAGTTTTTTTCGAGGAGGTGAAGCCCAGAAGCTCGCACATCCCTATCACCGCCTATTCATAGATGTTGATATATTCAAAGCTGCTCGCGGTTCTCCTGCGCCAGAGCTTCGCCCTTGCAGACGCAAGCGTACTGAGCGCCGTGCTGCTGCCGGCGAAATGCTTTTCCATGTCATTAAGGAGTGACTCAGCCCGCTCATACAGCTCCTCATTCGCCTCACGGAGCGCAGCCTGTTTGTGGTCACGGACCGCTTTCTCCTGAAGCTCGGGAGTGAAATCAATATCGGGTAGAGTGATGAGGTAGAGCATCAGCAGGTGGGCAAAGCGCAGGTCATTACTGCAGATACCGAGCGGCTCCGAGGGGTCAAGGTCAAACATCCTCAGCTCGATATGGTCAACGCCGTTCCGGGCAAGAGCTTCGAGTGTATTGGTACCCCGGGGCTTGAGCCTCACAGGAAGATACAGCTCACTTGCGGAATAAAGTTTTCCGCTGCTTATCAGGCTGCCGATGCTGCGGGTGAATGCTTCAAGACTTTCATGATCGAGTATCGGGACGAACTTGTTCCAGTAGCCTCTGCTGCTGTTCCTCATCGAAGTGTACTTACTGAATATTATACCATTTTCTCCGTCCTTGTCAAGAGATGCGTCGTAATACGGACTTGCCGCAGTCAGCAGGACAAGCAGCCAGCTATCGCACATAAGCTGCTTGTATAACCGCAGGTAAAGCCTGCTGCGGAATGTCTGTGCATCCTCGCTAGCGGTATTCAGCACGCTAAGAAATTCCTCCGGAAAGGAAAAATTGAAATGTATCCCCGAAAAAAGCATGAGCCGCCTGCCGTATTTCCTTTCAAGTGCCTCACGATAGCGGCGCTTGGAGGAATGATCGCCGGTAAAATCGGCTATGGGTATCTCGTCCTCGCTTTCAAAGCGGGGCGGATTGCTGTACAGCCAGACGCGCTCGCCTCTTGCAGAAAGCTGCTCGTTAAGCCTTCTGTCAAGCCTTGCAAGGGCATCCAACGCCTCATCTATACTGTTACAGACAGGTGTAACGAGCTCTGTCTGGTTCTCGCAGAAATCGCGGGTAATATTTTCGTCGTTCCCGAACGGGTGGGGAGTCTGTGCAAGCCTGCCGTTTCTGTCAACTCTGAGTGTCTCACGCTCCAGACCGAATTTTCCGCTGAAATAGGAATTACTCATAGCTTAATCTCCATTTTTAGTGAATGGTATGTTGTACAGGGGCACACAAAATGCTATCCCCACTATATAATATACCACATATTATCACACTTTGTCAATAGGTATTGTTGGCTATTAGCTATTGAAGACTTTTATCACCGGCTATGGATTTTACGGATTGGACAAACCAGAAAAACCGTGCTATAATACAGTCATAACAAACGGAAGGAGCAGCAAAAATGCTGAACAGATTTTTTTCTCCCGCCTTAACTGCACTTATCTGTGCAAGGCGGATATGGAGCACTGAACGATGTTGAGGCAGTGCCTCCAACAAGAACTTCCTGATATATGTATATGTGCCATTTGTATTGCTTTTTGTGAGCCGCGGTCTCATCTGCCTCCCGGCAGCATTCCCACCAAAGGCGCCGCTGAGTCGGAACAGCGTGCGCCGGACGTCAGTTCAGGCTGCCGCTATCCGGCTCTATAATTAATGTGTCCTCAATAACCGCCTTACGGCGGTTATTGCCCTGAACTTTGTTCAGGGAGCGCAAATTCTTTATAAAATATGGAATTTGCGCATCACATTTCTTTATGTCATGCTCATTTTGCCCTGTCGGGCAAAAC
>CAMOXW010000220.1 GCA_946629405.1 uncultured Ruminococcus sp. | reverse complement strand
GTTTTGCCCGACAGGGCAAAATGAGCATGACATAAAGAAATGTGATGCGCAAATTCCATATTTTATAAAGAATTTGCGCTCCCTGAACAAAGTTCAGGGCAATAACCGCCGTAAGGCGGTTATTGAGGACACATTAATTATCACGCCTTTGATAGATATACATCTTCCAGTCCTCAAATTCGCTGAAGAACAGGAGCAGGTAATCGTCCCGCGGATATTCGGGAGAAGTGAAAACATATACAGTGGTCGAAACTCTGTTTCCGTCTGGGTCAACGCCGTATATCGTATCGGAGCATATGAATTTTGTATCCTGGTCAGGTTCCGGACCGTACAAAGGCAAAATTACATAGACGATGCCGTTACGGTCGGTATATTCAATATATGCCTCAAGCGGAGAGTATCCCGGAGAAAATCCTGTTGTAATTATGGAAGTAGTGGTGTGCGAGGGCTGGGCTGTAAAAACAGAGGTAGTAGTTGCAGTTATCGTGGATGTAATGGCAGTAGACGTTGTAGTAGATAAGATTGGACGGGTAGTGGTAGTAGTCCGCGCGGTGGTCGTTGTAGATGTGAGGGGCTTGTAGGTCACAGTAGTGGTGGCTGTAGTTCTTATGTCGGTCTGAGCAGCTTCGGTAGTAACATGGTCAGTGGTGGTGACAGAATGTGAGGTCGTTACGGCAGGAGTTGTGGTCTTGTCGGTCGTGGCTGACGCGGCAGTCGTTGAGGTCAAGGCAGTTGAGTATGAGGTCGTCTGTGCAGTCATCACGGTGGAAATAGCAGGAGGGAGAGTCTGGGTCAGAGCTGTTGTCTGCGAGATATCGGTTGCAATCGCTTCAGCCGTGGTCGTGACAGTGGTCGTACTTGCGGAGGAAGCAGCTTCGGCGGAAGTTTCTGTGGGCACCTCAGCAATCAGGTCGCTGCCGCTGAACTGACCGCTTCCCTGGCGGAAAGCTGTGCGTATAGCATCGTTGTTCCAGAGACCGAAGCCGAGAAGGATGACTGCCGCAAGTGAACCGGCAGCAGCAGCTCTCCGGATAAAAACGATACGTTTCCGGCGCTTCTTTTCAAGGTACTCGTCGCGGCGGCGGAGGACCGCATCGGCGATCTCTTTATATGATCTCATACTCAAATCCCTCCTTTTCAAGCACAGATCTGAGAGAAGCCTTTGCTCGGTAGATCAGATTTTCTATCTGGCGGCGGCTTTTGTGCATTATCTGTGCAGTTTCATCGTTGCTGAGCTCCTCAAAGAAGGAGAGGTAGAGCACCTGACGGTAATCAGGGGTGAGCTTGTCCATAGCACGGTGGAGCTCGATCTTCTGCTCCTCACGGAGGTGTTCGCGTTCAAGGGAACGCTCGTCGGCGATCTCGGTATCGCTCAGCGGGACGGTGTGCTTATGCTTGCGCTGATAGTCAACAGCAGCATTTCGGGCGATGGTGTAGAGCCATGTCCTGAAGGAGCTTCTACCCGAAAAAGCTGGCTTTTTGACGGCAATGCGGAAAAATGCCTCCTCCATCATTTCTTCAGCGACGGAGAGACTGCCAGTGAAGCTCCTGAGGTAGAGCAGGAGGCCTTCCTGGTTTTCGCGTATCATGTCGGCGAGAGCGCTGTCATCGCCGTCGAGGTAGCGGCGGTAAGCCTCCGCACTGTTATCGACGTTGCCCATCTGCACACCTCCTTTGATAATTTGACGTATGAGAAGCTGAAAACTCTCACTCTTTTTTGCAAAATAAAATTTGTATAATAAGAAATAACCGCCGATCACTCAAAGCCGGCGGTTATACTTCTGCTTATAGTTCAAGCACTGAGGCGATCACAGAGCATACCTCAGGCTTATGCTTATCGTAGTAGAAATGTCCTCCGGAGTACGGTATCACGCGGCAGCTTCCCGAGGTGAAGCGCTGCCAGCTCTGCATATCCACGCCCTGCATGAGAACGTCTTCGGTGCCGTAAAATACGGTGATATCGCAGCTCAGAGCGACGCTCTCCGGTGAAATGCTGTACCGTTCAGCCATACGGACGTCAGTGCAGAGTATCCTGTCGAGCATACGCCTGAGCTCCGCGTCCGGGACGGGTGCAGCTCCGGACAGCGAATTTGCCGCAAAGAAGCTCACTATCTCTTCATCCGCCGCAGAATCGGTATTTTCAAAGCAATGCACATCCTCGTCAGGAGGATTTTTGCCTGAGAAAAAAACGTGTACCGGCATCCTCAGGCCATTTTCCCTTGCCTGACGGATGAGCTCGCACGCAAGGACAGTTCCCATGCTGTGGCCGAAGACCGCGTAATCCTCATTTGCGAGAATATCCCTGTGCTTTTCGATAAGGTCAGCCGTGCAGTCCTCAACCGTGCTGAGCAGAGGCTCTCTCGAGCGCGTGAAGCGCCCTGAAAGCTCCATAGGAACTACCCGCAGCTCCTTTGGCAGGAAGCGCCTCCACGAGCTGTAGCTCTTTGCTGATCCGCCGGCGTGCGGCAGGAAAAACAGTACCACCGCTTATTCTCCGACCGGTGTGCCCTTCTCATTAAGAAGGTCGAATATTTCGCCGACCTTGCTGATAGAGGCTACAAGTGAGAGCGGAATGTTGAGCTTATAGGTCTCGGTTATCTGTGAGCCGAGTCCGAAAAGTCCGAGCGAATCGAGGTAGAGATCGTCATAAACGTCAGTCTCGCGGTTTATCTCAGAGGTCTCAACGCCGGTGTAGTCCGCGATGACCTGCACGAATTCGTCAAAATTCAGGTTATTCATTATTTATACTCCTTCTTTCTGAGGTATTTGAACTGTATCTTGCCGATGTCCTTCGGAATTTCCTCGACGAGGATGACCTTGTCGGGGACCTTGTAGGCTGAGAGCTTGCCGTCGAAGTATTTTGCAAGCTCGCCGCGGGTAACTTTTTCGTCGTTCTTTGGCTGTATATAGGCAACTATCTGCTGGCCGATAACAGGGTGAGGCTCGTCGGTAACAGCTGCGGCTGCGATCTTGGGATGAGTGAGCAGGCAAGCCTCTACTTCCTCAGCATGGACGAGATTTCCGCCGCGCTTGATGATACGCTTGCTTCTTCCGGCAAATCTTACAATGCCGCCGGGGAGCTTATTTACGAGGTCGCCGGTGCAGAACCAGCGGCGTCCCTTATCATCGGTGAGTATCTTTTCGGCTGAAAGCTCCGGGTTGCCGTAGTAGTTAAGGATAACGCCGTCGGTGTATACGCAGAGCTCGCCGACCTCGCCCTCGGGAACGTCCTCGTACTTCTCGTTGATAACGCGGAAGTCCGTGAAGCTGAGCTTCCTGAAATCGCTCGGGTCGGTGCCGTTGTCGGTAAGCGAGTCCCATACCACCATTGTGCAGGTCTCGGACGAGCCGATGATATTTACGACCCTTATGCCGAGCTTCACAAATTCGTCTGCTATCTCCTTAGGAAGGACCTCTCCCGCAAAGTAGCATATGCGAACGCTTGAAAGGTCATACCTGCCGAAATCAGGCGTTGAGAGCAGCACCTTTGCAAGCGTAGAGGTGAGCTGTATAACATTGATATGGTATCTCTGCACTCTTTCGAGGAAATCTATCGGGTTGAACTGCGGCTGATACATTACTGTACCGCCCTTGAGAGCCATTTGCAGTCCCATGCCGAAGCCTCCCTGATGATAGAGTGTCATGCCGAGCATCATAACGTCACTTGACCCGAATTCAAGGTAGTCACCCATTTCACGCTGTGTAGAGAGAAATCCGCCGGAAGGCACCGAGAGTATCTTAGGTGTGCCGGTCGAGCCGGATGTGCAGGCGAGTGACATTGTGTGGAGGTACTCAGGCTGGTAGATATCGCACTGTGTACCGCAAAGCTCCGCTCTGAATCTTTCCGCGGAGATGTAGCACTCATCCGCCGGAACAGCTTCCTCCGGTGCAAAGCATACTACCTTCGCAAGCTTTATCTTTTCGGGAACAAGGTCGCTGACAGCCTTGATGATGCTGTTTGTGCGGTATTTCTCGGTTATGAACATTACCTTTGAATCAGTCGCCGGGATGAGCCTTGAAAGCTCCAGCGAGCCGCTCTGGGGGTCCATAGGAACGGGCTGAGCGCCTATTCTTACAGCTGACCAGAACACGAGATACCACTCTATGCTGTTAGGCATACAGATGCCGACCTTGTCGTTCTCGCCGATGCCGAGGCGCTTCATGCCGGAGCCTATAACTGCTGTTTCGCGCATAAAACCGGCATATGTAAGCTCATTCTCATCTATCCTCAGGAGAACCTTATCCGGGCTTTCCTGAGCGTATCTTGAATAGTAATCGAAAAAATTCTCAGCCATTATTTATCTCCTTTAAGCCGTGCTGCGATGAAGTCCGCGGCTATGTGCTTTACCCAGTGGTACTGCTCGCCCACCGGCATTGCGTGCATGATCGTCTCCTCGGAAACGTAGGAGGGCTTATCCTCGATGTGGATAGTTTCCTTGTAGCCCTGAGCCTTGTCAAGAAGGCGCTGTGAGGCATCGTGGCTCATCCAGTTGTCGTCGTCGCTGTAAGCCATGAGGAAGTCAGCCTTGTGAGTACCCTCCTCGAGCACCCTCATACTTTCAAGATAGTCCTCGCAGTACTGGTAGCTGCTCCATTTTCCGCGTTTCATCCATACCGGGATGCTGCTCTGGTCGGCAAAATTCATCAGCAGCGGGAAAAGGCTTACGCAGGCCTTGATCTTCGGGTTCTTAACTGTCGCACGGAACGCATAGCCGCCGCCCATGCAAAGTCCGAAGTTAGCGATATTGTTCTCATCGAGCTTCCTGTGAGACTTCACGAACTTGTATATTCCGTCGAAGGCTGCCTCGAGCTGTTTTCCGCCGCACTTGATATTGTTATATATAATAGCTGCACCTGCGCCGGGCATATCGGGGGTGATAACGGCGATACCGCGCTCGTTGAGTGGAGCGGCAAGCATTTCGAGCTCCTCCTTGCAGCTTCCGATGCCTGAGTAGGTGATAACGGTCGGATAGCCGGTTTTTCTGCCTGAATCCGGATAATGGATGTATGCAGGGATGATGCCGCACTTAGTCTCTATCTCAACGTATTCTATTTTGTTTTTGCAGAGTCTTGCGTAGCGTTTGTAGCTTTCTGCGAGGTCGGTATATATCCTGCGCTTGTTTTCGACATCTTCAATATTTATCATAAAGCAAGCGTAGCGGCACTCTGTCACCATTTTTGCGTAGGCTCTTGCGGAAATTTTGTTTCCCGCAGCCTCAGCCTTATCACAGAGTTCAGAGTAGCGCTCGATCTTCTTGTTCCACTCGCCGAGCCAGACCTCCTGAATTTTTTTTCCGCTCATAGTTTTTATGCCGTCAATCTGTTTGAGAATATACTCGATGTCAAAGGGGTCGCTGCCAAAGAGGAGCGAGCGTGTTACGACCGGGTTGAGCAGGTCTCTTATTGCCCATTTCATCTTTATCTTTCCTTTCAAAATAGATTTCAGAACTTAGAACTCAGAGCTCAGAGCGGTAGGGGCGCACACTGTGCGCCCGGGTAACAAATCCGCCGCACTCACAATTTAAAATCCGTCCGCGAAGCGGACACAACAATTCCGAATTCCGCATTCCGAATTACTAATTAAAAATAATTACGCATTACGAATTACGCATTAATTTCCGTATTTCCATGCGCCTTCGCGGGTCATTTCGGTGAACTGCATATATATGCGGTAAGGGTCAACGTGGGTGTGCTTCTGTATCAGCGCGAGCATACGGTCGGCGAGCTCCTTGAGAAAGCCCTGCTTGTCATTGCTGCGCTCCTGCGGGAGAATGTACCGGAATTCTGCGAAAAATACCGTGTCCTCCGAGCTGTTCATATACATCGGGCACTGGTCGAGCATTATCATTATTGCCGGCAGCGGCTTGACAAGTATATCTGAAAGCTCTCTTGCAGCCTCATCCAGAAAAGCCGTGCGCTTCTCAGGCGAGCTGAACGTATAATTTGTTTTCATCTGTGCTATTGGCATTGTATTATCCTTTACTTTGTGAGTGTATTAGTCTGAGTATTTTCTGAAAACGAGAGTTGCATTATGTCCGCCGAAGCCGAAGGAGTTCGATATAGTGACATTCACCTCATGCTTCTGCGGAGTGTTTGGAACGTAGTTCAGGTCAAGTTCCGGGTCTGGCTCGTCATAGTGTATCGTCGGGGGAACGATCCCGGTCTCCATTGCCTTTATGCACGCAATAGCCTCAAGAGCTCCGCCGGCTGCAAGGGTATGACCTATAGCTGCCTTTACAGAGGAAACAGGGATATCGTAAGCTTTTTCACCGAATACCTCCTTCACAGCCTTTGTCTCATAGAGATCATTCAGGCCGGTTGAAGTGCCGTGAGCGTTGATGTAGTCCACATCATCGGGGGAAATCCCGGCGTTATCAAGAGCCATTTTCATTGACTTTACCATGCCCACGCCGTCAGTCTTTGGAGCGGTCAGGTTGAACGCTTCGCTGCACATTGCTGCGCCGGCGAGCTCGCAGTATATCTTAGCTCCTCTTGCCTTTGCAGAGCGTTCTGATTCGAGGATGACCGTACCGCCGCCCTCGCCCATGATGAAGCCGTCGCGGTTTTTTGTGAAGGGACGTGAAGCAGTTGCCGGGTCAGGATTTACAGACATTGCAAGAAGCTGGTTGAAGCCGCTTATAACGAGGTGTGTAACGGTGTTTGAGATACCGCCGCAGACAACAACATCGCAGGTGCCGTTTTCGATGAACTGCTTTCCTATAGCCATAGCATAGGCTGATGATGCACAGGCAGTGCTCAGGTTGAACGAAGGTCCGCCGAAGCCGTATCTGATAGAAACCAGCGCAGGAAGCTCATTAGGCATTTTTTTGAGAGTGATATTGAGCGGCTTTTCGAGCTCATAGTCCTCATAGGAATTATCTATAACTCCGTAGATCACGCCGACCCTTGTGAGGTCGCAGTTATCAGCGTTCAGTCCGCTGTCCCCGACTGCCTCGCCTGCCGAAGCAAGTCCCATGCGGGTAGTAGTAGTGGCAGCATTGAGCTGGCGTTTTTTCCAGTATTTTCCGGCCTCAGTCTCGAAGCTTTCGTCCACCTCGGCAGCGACTGTAGTATCATGACCGTCTGCCGGTACGCGGGTGAAGGTCCTCATGCCGCATTTTCCGGCGATGAGTCCCTCCCAGTAGTCTTCCACGTTGTTGCCTATCGCAGTCACAGCGCCGAGGCCGGTTATTACGACTTTTTCCATTTAATTCATCCTTTCAGCTTAGTAGGGGACGGCGTCCCTCATGAAGTTGAGAGTTTAGAGTTGAGAGTTGACAGTTATGGTATCGCCTGACGGCGATGATATTTAAAATTTAACGCGTAAGCGGACACCGCAACTTTCAACTTTAAACTATCAACTCTAAACTCGAATAATTACGCATTAAATACAGAATCCCAGAGCGTCTTGTCAGCCCTCTTGTATGTGCCGAAGCCGGAGGCTGCGTAAAGCCTGTCAAGCTCTGCGAATATTGCATCCGAGCCGAATTTTTCATAGTAGTACGAGGGAGGCTCTGCAATGCCGAGAGTATCTCTCACAGCCTCGGAAAGCAGCTCAGGGCCGCAGCCGGGAGTGTCCGCGGCTGCATTCACAAGTTCACAGAGTATCACTGATATCATGCTGAGGAGCGTTCCGGAGCAGTCCCTGCCGGTCTCCTGCTCTTTTTCGCTGATGAAGCTGAGGAAGGTTCCTGTTTCCTTAGGGCAGCCCTCCGCGAGCCACTCATTCATCTTAGTGAAGCTGTAGCCAAGAAGCTCCTTGTTTCGCGCTATGCGGAAGTTGTCCGGTTTGCCAGCCATCAGTCCGAGGCCGACACTGTCGAGGATCTCGAAGGCATCTGCTATTGGGTAGAGCTCAGCCATTGCCCTTTGCAGCTCAGCGACGGATACACCCATAGTATCACGGAGATATATCGCGTGTGCTACCATGCAGGAGAGTATCTGGTTGAGGTAGATATGATATTCACCGGTGAATACTATCGCTTTCTTGCCGCAGCCCTCAGCGAGAGCTCTTGCTCTTGCGATGTATTCATCTGTATTTTCCGGGAGAACGTTCAGTTCAACAAAGCCTGTGAGCTTTACCGGGTAGAAGAAGTGCATACCGAAGCAGCGCTCGCGGTGCGGGATGTCAGCGAATATATCATTTATGCTGAGCGATGATGTGTTCGTGAGCAGCAGGCAATCGCTGCCGACTATTCCGGCAAGCTCCCCGAACAGGGATTTTTTTGTGCGGATATCCTCGAATATCGCCTCTATGACTATATCGCAGCCGCTCAGGTCGGTTATCTTGTCCGTGAAGCTGAAAGCAGTGCGTTTTGCGTCGTATTCCTCCTGCGTGAGCTTCTTGCGCCTGAGCTGCTTGTCGAGCGTTTTCATCAGGGCAGCAGAGTTCTCCTCCATGCCGCAGGTGTCAAGCACAACGAACTGCGCTCCGGGAGTATTGTCAAAGAGCAGCGAAAAAATATCCCTGCCCATTTTGCCGTAGCCGGCAAGACCTATCTTCATACCTGCCTGACCTCCTTGTAGTCGCGCATTATAGCCTTTGCCCGCTCCGGAGTGAAGTCACCGCGCTCAGCTATATATTCAATAAGAGAGAGCGCCTCCGGGAGGCTCTGCTTCTTTTCAGTGAAAATATCAGCCCAGCCGATCTCATAGGCTCTTTCCGCCGGGATAAGCTCGCCTGACATGACAAGCTCATAGGCGTTCTGCATACCGCAGATATCTATTGTCCTTGCAACTCCGCCGAGTGCGGGGAGAATGCCGAAGGTCGATTCAGGCTGACCCACACGGGCATTCTTCTCGATTATCCTGTAATGGCTGTTCACTGCGATCTCACTGCCGGAGCCTATGCAGAAGCCTGTCACCGCACTGACCACCGGGAAGGGAAGTCCGCGAGGGAAGGTGAAGAAATGCTTCTGCCGGATATGTCCTGCGGGAAGCTCACCTGTTGCATCGTCGTAGCTTTCATCCGCGGAGCGCTGTGCAAGCGCCTCAACATCGGCACCGGTGCTGAAATGGCGTCCGCCGCCGCATATGACCATACCCTTTATACTTCCGGTCTGAGCCATAGCCTCGACCTCTGCCATGACTTCCTCATAGCCGCGGAAGAAATCAGCAGTCATAAGGTTATTTGACGGCGCGTTCATTGTAAGCTTCAGAACACAGTTTTCCTCAATAAGAATAAAGCTCTCACTCATTGCTGACGCCTCCGTTCTTCTGAGCCATAAGGCGGTAAAACGCCCTTGATTCGCAGGCGAGTATATCCTCCTGTGAGCCTGTTCTTGCCGCGGTGAAGCAGGCATTTATCTCGCGTATCTGACTGAGGGTCTTGTCCTTGTATAGTTTCTCAGTATATGCCTCCGCATCCCCGGCAGGGATAACGAGGTCGAACGTCCGGCATACGTTTTCCGTAGCCTCTCCCTCTGCTGCAAAAGCCGTGATATACGGCGTATCTGCCGGGAATGAGCGGTCCGCCTTGAAGTCCTCGTTTCCGAAAACCATCAGCATACAGGGTTCGCCGATATCCTCAGCCAGTGCCTCGGACAGCGTTACTGCGCCGCGCACCTCGGTAACAAAATCCTTTATTTCAATCTTCATCTTCATTTTTCTCCAGACATTCCCGCACAGCGTCGGGAATATCGCAAATCATCCGTTCCTTGTTGACGTAAGCCAGCTTTCCTGATACACGGCAGGCAACAAGTCCGGTGTTACGGTTTATGATGTTATGCTTGTAGCTGACTATCCCGCCAGTGCAGGAAAGCTCGGTGTCTATCCTTACCTCGTCGAGCAGCCGCAGCTCGTGGATATATCTCTGCGTGCTTTCGAGGACTACCGGGAAAAGTTCCTCCGCGGCAAGGGCGTCGAGCAGTCCGTTGACCTTGAAGAAGTTCCAGAGGGCAGTTTCAGCGTACTGCAAATATACCGCGTTGTTGACATGGCCGAAGGAATCCAGCTCATAGCCGCGGACGGTCAGCCGGAAGCTTGAATGTCTCATTGCTTGCCTGCCTCCGCGAGTGCGGCCTCGAACATACCCTTTGAAGGATCCTCCTCGCCCTTATCGGCGCGGTTCATAGTGGTCACTATCGCTTTTATCTGGGAGAGGGTTTTACCTTCGAGCAGCTCTCTGACGAACTTTAAGGTCTCACCGAGGCAGTTTTTCTGTTCACTGATTTTTGTGATAAGGCCTGTGCTGAGGGCATCCTTTGCGGAGATCATTTCGCCGCAGAGTATCATCTTTAAAGCCTTTTCTTTGCCGAGCAGCCTGTAAAGCCGCTCAATGCCGCCCATACCGGGGACAACGCCGTGCATTATCTCAGGAAGTCCGAGAAATGCTGAGGGTGAAGCTATTCTGAACTGACAGCTCAGTGCTATTTCGAGTCCTCCACCGAAGCAGCCTCCGTTTATAGCAGCGGCAGTAACTATCGGCAGTCCTTCTATTGTGCGGAGCAGCTCTCTTGCATTTTCGAGCTTCTGAGAGAGCAGATCTCCGTTCTCGCTTCCAAAGAGCGAAACATCTGCACCGTGGGAGAAATGCCTGCCCTTTCCTACAATAACAAGAGCTCCTACCTCCGGATGTTCGTCCAGCCAGCTCAGGAGCTCTCTGCGTCCGATGAATTCCGGCTCAGTGAGCAGGTTCTTCGGACCGTTGTCAATAGTAAGAACGGCGATATTATCCTCGGCATGAAGCTCTGATAAATTTGATCGCAGCATTCAAAGCTCCTTACTGATTGACAATATCGTTTCCGTACTGATAGATCTTGCAGAACATATCAACGACATTCTGCATGGTGTCCATAGGGGACTTGAGCATATACTTTCCTATGCTCTGGAGCTTGATATCGAGGTCGTACTTGTCCGCGGTCATTTCAATGAGCTCAACGAACATAAGCGAATCGCTTCCGAGGTCCTCCTGAGGGTTTGTATCCATAGTGATCTCGCTGCGGTCGACCTCGCACTCCTCAGCGTAGTAATCGAAGATCATGTCTGTGATCTCCTGTCTGATCTGATCTGTAATTTCTCTCATATTAATAGCCTCCATATTTTTTTGGAATTTATTTTATACCGTCAATTTTGACGGCAGCGTTGAAACTAAGTAGGGAACGCCGCCCTCGGCGTTCCACCGGCAGCTGCGGATCAATTCATAATTCATAATTAGCAGTATCGCCTGACAGAGATAGATTTAAATTTTAAATTCATCGCCGGAGGCGATACCACAATTACGCATTAAGCATTAAGCATTACGAATTATTAAGTACGTCTTCGAGGGTGAACATCCTGCATTTGCCGCGGGATACTCGGGAGAACTTCTTGACTGCGCCGTTCGCACTGACGTCATAGAACTCCGTAACGCCCATTTTTTCAAGTGCCTTCAGCGTAAGGTCCCAGCGTATCGGGGTATAGCAGTTGATGATATTCTCGCGCATCACCTCAGCACCGGACGAAATTATCCGGCAGTCGAAGCCTGATACCATAGGATATACCGGGTCGAGGTAATTTCCCGAGGCGCAGAAGGCGTTATACTCTTTTGTATATTCCTTCATCATAGGATGATGATAGGCGACGCCTGTACCGAAGCTGAAAGCCTTGATAGCACCCTCACTGAGGGCATATTCCAGTGCATCACGGACAGCCTCTGCGGTTCCGGATATCATAACGTGGAACGGTGAATTGCCGCTCCCGACGATGAGCTGATCCTCCGGGAATCTCTGCGCGAGCAAATTCCTTGCATCGTCGCAGCTGAAGCCTATCAGCACGCCCATATCGAGCTGTTTGCCGTTATTCTCAAGGCACCTCATCGTTGAGCGGTTCATCATGATTATTTCGTGTGCGAACTGGTGGCTGACTGAGCCGAAGCAGGCGCTTATGCTCACTATCCCGGAGCTGTAGCCAGCGCCGATATCGGGGATGATGCCCTGTTCCGTGTAATACTCAAAGACGACTCTGTCGCAGATGAGCGAGATGACCCATTCGGCAACTCTGCCGTTATAGGCTGAATTATTTTCTATGTTTTTATCAAGTCCGAGCCGTGTGAAAGCTTCATCGAGGTAATTCTCATATCTTTCCATAAGGAAGGGAGGGAAATTTACGATGAGCTTTTCCGGCTTGGAGCCGATACCGTTGAAGAGGAATGCACGTTTATACATTCAATATCTCCTTAACACATTGATAACATAATCTTAACATTTAAAGAGCGATATGTCAATAGTTAAGCAGAATTTCGATAAAATTAACACAATTTTTGGCAAAATCGCGCCATAATATAACAAAATTTGATATATGTTATAAATTATACTGTTGGTATTTTTGACTTCCGGTAAGTAGTGAGGAGTTATTAGTGCTCAGAACTCAGAGCTTAGAGTAAGCTGCCGTGAGCGATCAGCGAAGCAGTCCGCGGCGGCTCACCGCCGCCAGCTTACAAAGCCGTATATGTCGTTTATCAGGAATACAGCAAAGCATACTGTCACCGATATATAGCTCCGGTCGCTTAGAGAGGCGAGTGTCCAGAGGATTATCAGCACAACGTCGTTCAAAGCGTAGACCAGTGCAAAATACGGGCTCCTGCGCTCGGTAAGCCATACCGCCGCAAAGCTTGTGGCTACTGATATGCTGCTCGGCAGGAGATTTGACGTCCCCAGCTTCCACAAAAGTACAGTGAACACTCCGGTTACCAGAGCTGTTACAATGGGGATCAGCCATAATTCGTACTTTCTGAGCTTTGCCGCCTGCACCCTATTAACGCTCCCGCTCATCGGATTTCGTATCCACGCTATTGCCGCGAGAACTGCCATTGGTCCAGTCATTCCGAGGTATGTCAGCATTTCGCCGTAGTAGCGGAAGGTGTAGGAAATGATACCGTACATTATGCTGAAAGCTACCATCAGGACAGGTCCGCCGAAGTGGCCCTTTGCCGCGAAGATCAGCGAGGTTACGCCTATCAGGGCCGCGGCCGGACTTAGCAGACCGCCGCCGCCGCAGAGCGCATAGGATATTATTACCGCAGCGCACGAGCATCCCCACAGGAGCTTGTCAGTGCGTGAAAAATCGGGTAAAAGCTTTTTCATGTCAGCCTCCAAAAAAATAAGCATCCTGCATACATCTTCAAAGGCCTGACGATGTAAGCGGAATGCTTTTCGCATTTTTCTGCCCGGCGGCAGAGATATACATAGAGCATTTCTAAAAAACTTCCGAGGGGAATCAGCTATGCACGGCGTCGGCCTCCCCGGAGTGCGGCAGCACGCCTTCAGGAGCTTTCCTTGCATCTGCCGTATCTATCGGATCTTTCTTCCCGAAACGTTTTTAGAGCTACACATATTATAACAGGTTTTTGTAACGCTGTCAATCCGCAACAGTAAAAATGACATTTGTCATGTGAGAAACTGACCGGGGACACTACACAGATGACAAAAAGTTGTGCTATAATAATGTCACAGTAAACGGAAGGAGTTACAGTATGGATAACACAGTTTTGAAAATAGATAACCTTGTAAAGCGCTACGGAGACCTCATCGCTCTTGATCATTTCAGCCTTGAGATACATAAGGGTGAGATTTTCGGACTTCTCGGGCCAAACGGCTCGGGCAAGACCACTACTATAAACTGCCTGCTCTCGCTGCTTGCGTTCAATAAGGGCACTATCGAGATCTTCGGTAAGCCTATGTCACCTACGGCTTACGATATAAAGAAGAATATCGGCATCATAATGCAGAACGTCGCTGTATTTGACGAGCTTACAGTCTATGAGAACATTGACTACTTCTGCGGGCTTTACGTCACCGAAAAGGCAAAGCGCCGCCAGTATGTGGAGGACGCCATTAAATTCGTGGGTCTGGAGGACTTCACGAAGTTCTACCCGAAGAAACTTTCCGGCGGTCTGCTGAGAAGGCTGAACATAGCCTGCGGTATCGCCCACAAACCTGCGCTGATCATCCTTGACGAGCCGACCGTAGCAGTTGACCCGCAGAGCCGCAACAAGATACTTGAGGGGATACAGGAGCTCAACCGCGGAGGCGCGACGATAATCTACACCTCCCACTACATGGAGGAGGTCGAGCAGATATGTACCCGGATCGCTATAATGGACAAGGGCAAAAAGGTCGCGGAGGGCACAAAGGATGAGCTCAAGCGCATGATAAAGAACACTGAAACTATCTCGATCGAGGTAATTGACCTTCCGGACGAGACAAAGGCTGAGATAGCTGCCCTGCCTCATGTTTACGAAGTTTCCTATGACGGACAGCGGCTCAGTGCCGCCTGCTCGGGAGGCAAGCACAATCTCATCCGCGTGCTTGGCGTGCTCCAGAGCCGGGACATAGGCTTCGGCAGGGTTTACTCCGAGCTTCCCACGCTCAACGACGTATTTTTAGAGATAACCGGTACTGCGCTCAGAGACAAGGAGGAATAATATGTTCCGGCACAATTTCTGTTACGAGCTGAAAACAGCGCTCCGCTCCAAAGACCTGATAATATGGCTGATACTTTTTCCTGTAGCGCTGGGACTGTTCTTCAAAGTCGCCTTCGACGGGCTTTACGATAGCGAGACAAGGTTCTCCGCAGTAGAGACCGCAGTTGTTGACGAAGCGGACGACAAGATGTTCAGGGGCGTTGCCGAGAGCGTTTCCGGCGGTGATGACCCGCTGCTCGATATAACCTATACCGACAGGGAAAAGGCACTTGAGCTTCTGCGGAACGGCGATGTTTACGGAGTGATCTTCACCGGCGAGGAGCTTACCCTTATGGTAGCGGAGGATGGCATCAGATCAGCTATCCTGAAAACCTTCGTGGATGATTACAACCTCAGGAGCCGTGTTGTCCGCAATGTTGCAGGGAAAGACCCGGGCGCCGTGCCTGCTGCAATGGAGGCGATGTCCCGCGATATCAATGCTGTAAATGAGATACCCCTCACAGACGGTGATACCGATAATCTTATTCAGTATTTCTACAATCTTATCGCAATGGTAGCAATGTTCGGCTCAGTATTGGGGCTGAACATTGCAAAGGTCAATCAGGCTAATATCTCCGCACTCGGCGCGAGGAAGTGCTGCTCGCCCACGCCTAAGCTCATAGCCGTACTTGCTTCGCTCATGGCGAATTTCCTCATTCAGTCCTGCTGCATGGTATTCAGTGTGAGCTATATACAGTTCATCCTCAATATCAACTTCGGAAGAAGGCTGCTGCTCGTCTATGTTTCGGCAATTCTCGGTGGAATGGTAGGTGTGGCGATAGGCTTCTGCGTAGGATCTATAGGACGTCTCAGCGAAAAGGCTAAGAATGCCGTTATCGTTGCAGTCTCGATGCTGCTCTGTCACATGAGCGGGCTGATGTTCGCCGACATGAAGGCTCTTATGCAGAGGAAGGCTCCGTGGTTCAACAAGATAAATCCGCCTGCCGTCATTTCCGACTGCTTCTACTGCCTCAATATCTACAAGGACTACGACCGCTTTACCGGGAAGCTCATCACTATGGTGCTGCTCATAGCCGTATTCACGCTGATTGGGTTCCTGTTCACAAGGAGGAAGAAATATGCAAGTCTTTAAGGTTTTCATGAAGGTGCTGAAAAAGAATTTGTTCACTGCGATAGTCTTCATCGTGGTATTCATGGGCATTGCAGCTATGAACGTCGCAAACAGCGAAAAACCTGACTCTATCACGTTTTACACGAAGGTCGCTGTTTTTGACGAGGATGATTCTCCTGAGAGCCGTGCGTTTTCTGACTTCCTTGACGAAAAGTTCGGGCTGAAAAATACTGACAGTCAGGACACCGACCTCATCACCGACCTGCTCTACTATGAGGATATCAGCTATGCGCTGGTGATAAACAAGGGCTTTTCCGAAAAGCTTGCCGCAGGTGAAACTGACGGTCTTTACGGCTCATACACGGTCCACGACAGCTACGATAAGTTCATCGCTGACCAGGCCGTTGAGAACTGGACTAAGACCGTTTCCGCCTATGTTGCGGCAGGAATGACCACCGGGGAGGCAGTTTCGCTTGCCGCGGAGGATCTTCTCGGCGATTCGCAGGTGAGCTTTGCCTATGATTCCAGCAATGGCAATCCGGAGTTCACTGAGAAATTCGCGTCATACTTCCGTTTCATTCCCTACATCGTCATTTCCGCGATACTCAGTGCACTTTGTCCGGTGCTCATGACAATGGACCGCAAGGACCTCCGTTACCGCACAAACTGCTCCAGCGTAGCCCCCGGATCATATACAGCTCAGATATTCGCGGGCGGCGGAATGTTCGTCTTAGGGGTATGGCTGGTTATCGTGGTAATGGGCGCCTTCTACAATAAAGGCATCTATCAGGGTGCAGGCTGGATAGCGGTGCTCAACTCGGGCATCTTCTCCATTATCACAACGGCAATGGCAGTCTTTATCGCAAGCCTTATCACATCGCAGAACATACTTACTCTGCTGACGCAGGTCATCGGACTTGGCATGAGTTTTCTGTGCGGACTTTTTGTACCGCAGTCAATGCTCAGCGACGGAGTGCTCACGGTAGCAAGGTTCCTGCCGGTGTATTGGTATGAGAGGCTGAACGATAATCTTTGCAGCGCCTCGGGATATACAACAAGTGATGTAGTGACCTGCCTCGGGATACAGCTTGGCTATGCGGCAGCGCTGATACTCCTGACCCTGCTTGTCCGCAGGCTGAAATACAGCGGCTCAGCTATAATGACCGCAGTCAAGGCAGCGTGACGCTGCAGCCTTCCGCGCCGCTGCTCGTAAACCCGCTCTGTCCGTCCGGAACGGAGGTCTGCTTTTGCTCACGGAAGCAGATACAACGATACTGATTCCAAGGCATAAAAAGAGCACCGCAAGGTGCTCTTTTCTTATGAGTAAGCTATCTGTTCAAAGTCCCTGAATGAACCTTGTTGCTCCAACGATATCGGCAACGGTGTAGTCACCGGTGCGGGAGACAACGCTTCGCCTTATCCTCATGAGGTCGTAAACATCGACCCTGCCGTCTGAATTTACGTCCCAGTCCTTCTCCTGAACTGTATAGCCGTATAAAGCCAGCTCATTGAGGTCGCCGCCGTCCTTGACTATTTTCAGGCAGTCCGTGGGAGTGCTGCCGTCTGTAAGAGTTACCGAGCGGCTCATATAGCTGTCGAGGCGGCTGCTCCAGAGAAGCTCGTCCGTATGTGCGTCATAGACAGAAATACCGCCTGTCCCGTAGGTATCGAATACCGCAAAGCCATTGAATACGCACGGCTCATCAAAGAAGGCGTAAGCCGTTATCCCGGACTTGTTTACATTTGTCTCAGGAGTTTTCAGACCTCCGGTATCACCGTAGACCGGGTCGGGCATAGACTCCGGCTCGTCGAACATCCGATAGAACTGGTCAAGAGTGCCGTCCGCGGGAGCGGCCGTAAGATCGCATACCTCGCTGGACTTGTCCTCGGTGAGGCTTATCTCTGCCGGACGGAGCTGAGAGTTTCTTCCGTTGATTATATCGAGCGGTTTATCTGTTAATGTCACAAATATCGGAGTGCCGCTCACCTGCACATTTACTGTGCCGTTATTGACAGGGAGCATGGTAGTTCTTCCCTCGGCAAGCCCCATTTCGGGAACTGTGAGATAGGCATATTTCCTGCCGTCCGAACCGACTTTGATCTCGCGGTCAGCGGCGTTTGTCAGGGTATTCAGGCTCTTTATGACAGCATCGCTGCCGTCCTTGTTCACAAAGATATTGCAGCGTATATCCTCACTTGGATCGTCATATGTCTCCCATTCAGCATTGTGAAGAACGCTGCTCATGCACGAAAGATAATACCATGCAAGTTTTTTGTTCCATTCGCCCTTCTGAGTAACGAGGCCGGAGTTGTAGTACACACCCTCGCCCTCATCGCGGAGCTGGAACTTTGTGATATAGTCCACCCTGTTCCCTTCAAGTGCGGTGAGGTAGGTCCTTGCGACCCTCTGGGCGTATTTCAGCTGGTAGTCCTCATTGTCGTGGTTGTCAACGCCTTCGGTCTCGCAGTCGTTCATAGGGACTTCAAACTCAGATATCCATAGCTCAGTATCAGGAGCATTCCTGCTCATCCATTCACGCAGCGCCTTTATGTTCTCGGCATAGCTGCCGCCTTCGATATCGTCGTCCGAGGGGCCGATGTGTACGTTGATGATATCAACCGCGAATACGCCGTCGGAGCGGTTATAGTCGAACCATAGCTTCATCTCGTCGAGGTACTGTATCATAGTTGAATACCCGACCAGACCGCCCATAGCAAGCTTGAAGCCCGGGTCAGCGGTATGGACACCGGCATTGGGAATAGTACCCTCATGGCCGTCATAGTCAGCCGAGCACATTGCCGCAAGCTCATATGGCGTGAAGTAGTTTGCCTTGCCTGCCCAGCTCTTGTTGGGCTCATTGGAATTCTCAAGTGCTGTGAGATATCCCAGACCGGTCCTTACCTCCTGAGCGTCGGTTATATCAATGGTAGAAGGGTCAACGTCTTTATTGCTTCCGTAGCGGGCAGCTACCTGATACATAGCCTGTGCGTGGGCGGAATAGCTTTTCGGGTCGAGTGTATCCGCGCCTGCGGGGACGGGTATCTCGTTAGCCTTTTCGCCGCCTGAAATAACGGTGCTTCCGCCCTGGAAGCAGGGGATGATGTTTATTCCGCGGCTGTGGAGGGAGGAATAATAGCTGTCCATATCTCCCCATGTACCCTGTGTGAATTTCACCTTGCCGCTGCTGTCGAAAAGCCAGCTCAGGTTGTGATATTCACGGATAGTCCCCGCAGCCATCATAGCAGTCATAGGGTCGTCGATGAAGGCGTTGAAGCCTATGCGTCTGCCGGAGAAATTATCTCTGTCCGCAGCCGGGTAAGGGGAGGATTTAGCGGCAGTCTTAGCCTTCTGTTCAGGCGAAAGCTCACTGACCTTATAGCCGTATATCGCAAGTTCACTCACGCCGCTGTCGCAGTAATCCGAGCTGAAATGCAGATAACGGGCAGGCTCGGTGCTGTCCGTTTTTATCGAACGCCACGAGTTATAGTAATCCATATTGACCTCAGCGATGTCGTTCCACGAAAACGGTTCACCGGCAGAAACTGTCCATGTCGGCGTGCCGTTTGTATCGAGGAAGGCGATGTCAGTGATGACATAATTTGCACCCATGTCGATATAGAAGGAAGCGGCGCCGTACTCCATCTGCTGATTAGGCGTCCAGTTTGCGAGGGATGTCGCCTTGAAGACCTCGCTGTCCACCTTCGTATTATCGGGGGAAGCAGGTACCTTGTCCTGATCGTCAAACAGGTAGCTGACGTCTCTGAGGTAAGTACCGGCGCTGAGGTGGACGAAGTTCTCATCATGGATCACGAAGCTGCTGACGTCCAGCAGGGCAGGCACAGGAGTGCTGTCAGCCGCGATGGCCGGAAAAACTCCGGCGTTCCCTGCCGGGACAGCTATAGCTGCCATGAATGCTGTTATCCTTGATCTTCTCATGATTTTTCACCATCCATTTCAAGTTTTTGTGAGCGGTGAGTAGTCGTGGTGTCTTCCTTACGGGTGACGGATCTAAAATTAGTGAGTGCAGCGAACTCCACAACTCTCAACCCTCAACTTACGGCAGAACGCCGAGGGTGG
>CAMOXW010000219.1 GCA_946629405.1 uncultured Ruminococcus sp. | reverse complement strand
TTTACAACAAGGCATCTGCTGCATTCGAGGTCGAGTTCGCTTTTGGAGACTTCTTTAAGTATCCTGCCCTTATCGATAAACAGGAAGCGGTTAGCGACTTCGTAGAGTTCAGAGAGTATATGACTCGATATTATCAAAGTGATTCCCTTATCGTGTGCGAGCGTGCGGAACGTATCTCTCAGTTCGCTTATTCCTATAGGATCAAGTCCGTTGATAGGTTCATCAAGTATGACCATATCAGGTTCATCAAGAACGGCAAGTGCGATACCGAGCCTCTGCTTCATTCCAAGGGAGAATTTCTTCACCTTCTTGTCTTTGACATCAGTGAGTTTCACAAGTTCAAGAGCCTTGTCTATCTGTGAATGATCTGTTATCCCTTTTTGCAGGCAGTAATATTTGAGATTCTGATAAGCAGTCATATAACCGTAAAATGCCGGTTCTTCGATAAGACTGCCTATTCGCTTCTTTCCGGCAGAAGATCCGCCGCTATTTTGGCCGAACAGTTCAAATTCGCCCTCAGTCGGTTCTGTTATGCCTGTGACGATCTTCATCATCGTAGTTTTTCCTGCACCGTTGCGGCCGATAAGTCCGTAGATATCTTCACGGTATACTGTCATATCAGCATGGTCAAGTGCTGTGTGATCTTTGTAACGCTTTGTAAGTCCTCTGGTCTTCAGAATTACTTCGTTCATGTCACGCCCTCCTTTTCTATGATCTTATTGTATCATAGATATATAAAAAAACACTTAATCCATGTCTTAAAAAATTCTTAAAGTTTTCTGAATATAAGTACCCTGAATGATTATACCACATTTTCCTCCGGAATGGCAATACCTTTGGCTGGAATGCTGCATATCTATCCGGTGCAAGGACCTCCAAGCTGAGAGATGATGACTTTGGCGAGTCTGGGGTTTGGTTCTTTGATATTAACGGGGTACTGTAATTTATTGCAATATCTTTGTTGTACATAAGACTTATAAGAAATCCGCACTCAAAGTAAGATCTGAATCCGGTTTGTTTTTGCACATTCTCTCGGTTTTATAATAGTATATCTTTCTGACAACTGTGTGGAGAAGCCTGTTTTTTTCTTCGGCATCTGAACCTGCAAAGTTGTCGATAACGTATTGCAGCCTTCTGATAGCTTCATCAGGGGGAAGCTGCGGTGGTTTCTGTTCGCTGTCCAAATCCTTGATAGCTGCTTCAAGTGAACTAATCTTGTCATTCACTATCTTGGAGCGTTCAAGGAAGGTGTTCGTATCGTAGACCTCCTGTTCCAGCAGGTCATGCAGCCTTGAAAGCTGACGTTTAGCCTTTTCGAGTTCTGCCACAAGCGGAGCTTTTTTGTCAGGTTCGCTCTTGAACTCGTTAACTCCGCTGTGTCTGAGTTTTTCGAGCTGCTTGATACGATAGCGGAAAGCAGCTAATACAGCTTCGTCTATGGATTCAATAGTTGAGCTGACTATCTTACCCCGGCATTCTCTGTAAACGCACAGCATATGCTCGTGACCACTGCTTGCAACGAGACGGCGCTTCAGCTGATGTCCGCAGTTCTTACAGTAAAGGATATTGTGATAGTAATTGAGCAATCTGTCATTCGGGTGGAGCTGAGCGGCAGGATTGGTACGCTTTTTCTGTTGGGCAGAGTTGAAAACTTCTTCGCTGATTATCGGCTCATGAAGTCCCTTGTAGAGCGTGTCTCCGTTGGACTTTGTTTTCCAGCCGACCATTCCGCAGTACAGCGGATTTTCAAGTATCTTCTTTATGCTCGGCGGCTCCCAGAATTGACTTTTCTGCGGACTGATACCCATTCTGTTCAGTTCATTTGCGATGAACTTTGCACCGTGTCCGTCGAGATAGAGCCTGTATATCAGCCTGATTATTTCAGCTTCCTCAGTGACTATTTCAAGTGTATGGACCTTCGGTTCGGGATTTATTTTGCGGTATCCATAGGGAGCAGTAGTGCTTATGTAGTTGCCTTCCTTTATAGAAGCAAGTCTGCCAGCCTGCATACGGCGTTTAATGGTCTTGTACTCACGTCGGCTCATAAACAGCGAGAACTCAAAGTATTCTTCGTCGAATTCGTTGTCTGGATCATAGGTCTTGGTTGGAGTGACTATTTTAGTCGAGGACTCACGGAATGCCTGAGCGACTATGCCTTGGTCAATGGTATCACCACGGGCAAGACGTTCCACTTCTACAACGAGAACTCCTGCATACTTACCTTCGGTAACGTCAGCAAGCAGAGCCTGCATCTGCGGACGGGAAGCGATACTGTCACCGCTGACTATCTCCTTATATATCCTGACCACGTTGAGCTTCTGCTTTTTGGCAAGCTCCATAAGCATATTCTGGTGACGAGTGAGGGTCTCACCCTCGCCCCGTGCTTCGGCTTCAACATCAGCTCTCGACTTTCGCAGGTACATACAGTATTCCTTCATCTTTTTCTCCTTTCGTGTTGACGTATTGCAGATGATTCAAGTATAGTATATAACATATAAAAGTATGATTAAAGGCAGCATACTGTTTCGCATATCACCGAGTATATGCCGTAAGTGTACGTCTCGGCGGCACATCTGCTGCTGCATCAGCTTCATCGGTGGGGAGAACGCACCACTCATAGTACCAAGAAGTAGGTAATCACACAGCGGCGAGTATGCCACAACTCTCGCCATAAGCTCTTTTGCGCGGCTGTTTCGATTCGGCAGTTGATGATGGGCTTGGATGAGGCTTGGCTGTTAGAGTCCCATACCATCGGGAACACGCCAATGTTACTGCTTCTGACTGAAGCTATAACAGCAGCAACCCCCAACATTAGTTGCCCTTATTATAGCACAACTGCTCGGAAAAGTAAAGATAGATACAAGAAACCGCCCTTGAAAGTGTGGCTTTGTATTATTTACTCAAACTCCGCACATCAAAAAAACTGTGCATCATGAAAAATCAATAGATAATGCCACAAAAGTAACAAAATTAAGCAGCCATTAACTTGATTTTTAAAGCATCCGGAATCGCTTCGAGGAACCTACCCAAACACCTTACGAACAACTCAAAATCGCAAAAAAGCCGATCTTGCTGTCATCTTTAAAAGCCCGTTCCGTCATTATGACCGGAACGGGCTTCATTTGTTCCTGATCAAGTGATCTATCTTTGCATAAACCTTGAAAACGTTGCTGAGTTATGCTATAATGGAACAAAAGGTCAAGGGAGGTTAGGGCATTGCATCAGATCACAAGGACGGAACGGGATCACTATGCCGAACTTGCCGCAGCGTATTTCATCTCGTTCATTATAAATATCCTATCTCAGTTTTCATGGTTCCCACCGTGTATCCACAGTCCGGCTTCTATCCTGTACAGCTTTATCATCATTGCGTGGGGTGCATCTGTTGCACAGCGAATCG
>CAMOXW010000218.1 GCA_946629405.1 uncultured Ruminococcus sp. | reverse complement strand
GCAAAACAAAGTGCAAGAAAAAATATCGGAAAATTTATTTTTTCTTGCACTTTGACAACTAAAAATTGGCTTTTAAAAACTGTATAAAGCCAATTTTTAGTTGTTGAGCAGACATTAATTATATCACTTTTAAAGTCATAAGTCAACTTTCTCATTAAGTAAGCAGTTATTAGTGCATAGAAAGTTTAAGGTTGTGAGCTGCGGAGTTCGCTGCGCTCACATATTTAAATCAGCCGCCGAAGGCGATGCAACGATCACGAATTAAAAAAGGCGGATATATCCGCCTTTTTTCACCTGATACCGTATGCCGTTTCAAGGGCAATTTCCATCATATCCCGGAAAGTAGTCTGCCGCTCCTCAGCGGAGGTCGAGAGCCCTCTGAGCGGACAGTCGGAGACCGTGAGTATCGCAAGGGCGTTTTTTCCGGTACGGGCAGCGTTCATGTAAAGCGCAGCCGCTTCCATTTCGATAGCAAGAACTCCCATTTTCTGCCATTCTGCAAGGCTGTCAGCATCGTCGTAGAATGTATCGCTGGAGAAGATATTGCCGATGCGGCAGGTCTTTCCGCTTGCCTCAGCAGCACTTGCAGCCGCACGGAGAAGCTTCCACGAAGCTGTCGGTGCATATGTGCCGGGAAGCCTGTACTGGCTCACATAGGCTGAATTCGTGCTTGCGCTCATTCCTATCACAACGTCGCGGAGGTTCACATTATCGGCAATTGCGCCGGCTGTTCCCACGCGGATAATATTCTCCACTCCGTACTCATTGAAGAGCTCCCATGAGTAGATGCCTATTGACGGCATACCCATCCCGCTGCCCTGAACGGAGACCGGGACACCCTTGTATGTGCCGGTATATCCCAGCATACCGCGCACCTCGTTGTAGCAGACCGGCGAGTCAAGATAATTCTCAGCTATGAATTTCGCCCTCAGAGGATCGCCGGGCATGAGGACGGTCGGAGCGATATCGCCCTTTTTTGCGTTATTGTGGGGTGTTGACATACATCATTCCTCCTTCTTGTCAGCGGAAGCCTTTGCTTCCCTGCGCTTCCTTGCTTTATACTTGGACTTCTGTCCGAAATTGAGCGAAATAGTGAATATCTTGTCGGACATGAAAAGCCTCAGCGCAAAGAACATACAAACCGCAAAGACTATCATCTGGTAGATCAGTCCGACGAAGAATATCATCCTGTTGCCGAACATGAGGTTCGGTATCGCGGAGAATGTGTGGGTGAAGGGTATCGCGTAGACCAGCCAGCGAAAAACTGTCGGAAGGCTATTGATATCGGCAAGCATGGATATCATGTAGGGCACCATTGCGAGCATCATGATAGGCATTATCATGTTCTGAGTGTTCTTTGTATCATTGACGAGTGCGCCGAGTATAAGTGATACAGAGAGGCATATCATGATAGTGAAGAAAAGCTGAAGGCCGATGAGGAAGTAGTCCAGTCCGCCGAGTGAGAGGCCGAGTATCCTTATAGCCTCGTCTGCACTGACGGTCGAGCTGATTATATTATCAGCAGCCTCGGAAACAGTGTCTGTCGCTCCGCTGACGAATACAGAGAAGCCTATCATGTAAACTGCCGCGTTGATGAGGGCGATTATCGCCGCCGCAAGCATCTTTGCACCAATGACTGCTCCGCGTGAAACAGGGGCAGAGAGCAGGGTTTCAAGGGTCTTGTCAGTCTTTTCGTTGGCGACCGCGCTCATGAGCATCTGCGAGGTCATTATGATGAGCACGAACACGATGAGCGGCATTATCATATTCTGAATGGCTATCTTGCTCATGATAGTGTCGGGGGATATCTCGGTGGATCTGTCGTCAACGACCGTATTCTCGGCAATGCTCACAGGGCTGTCCATGAGCTTGTAGTCAGCCTCGGAAATTTTGTTTTTCTGCGCTATATCCATTGAGATAATGTCCTTGATTATGTCTATGCCGTTTGAATTGCCGACATTGAGGTTTGAAAGAGTAGCCGCAGAGGTCATCCTCGCAACGCTTATAAGCTTCGGCTGCTCGCTCTTTTCAAGAGAAGCTGTGAAGCCCTCGGGAATTATGATGATATCCTTGATATCATTGTCGGAGAGAATTGCAGCGTAATCCGTGCCGGAGGTCTCATAGACCTTCACCTTGTTGCCGGCTTCCTCAATAGTCTTTATGAGGCTCCGGGTATAATCCGTATCGTCGCGGTCGCTGAGGCGGATAGTCACATTGGAGGTCTCCTCCTTCACCTCATCGATAGTGTTGTCCATGATGCCGCCAAGGAGCATGAATATGCCGAGCGCAACGACAAGACCAAGTATCATCTGGAGGTTGATAAGCTCGGAAAGCTCCTTTTTAAGCAGGTTAATGAACTTCATGCTCGTTCACCACCCTTTCAAATACTTCTTCAAGATTTTTCGCACTGTAGCGCTCTTTCAACTCATCCGCGCTGCCTGTGACCATGAGATGGCCGCCGGTGATTATACCTACGCGGTCGGAGACGAATTCTATCTCCAGCATATTGTGCGAGGACAGCAGGAAGGACATTTTTTCCTTCGCGGCAAGTTCCTTTATCATTTTCCTTATCTCGATAGCGTTCAGGACATCAAGACCGCTCGTCGGCTCATCAAGTATCGCAAGCTTCGGCTTGGTCATGACTGCGCGTGAAAGCAGAAGCTTTCTTATCATACCGCGGCTGTAGCTTCCTATCTTGTCCTCAAGGCGGTCGCCGAGCCCGCACATTTCCTTTGCGCGGTCAACTGCTTCGTTTATCCGGTCGAGGTCGCCGGTGAAAAGTCCTGCCATGAAGCGCAGGTACTTTATGCCGGTCATGTTCTTGTAGGCGCCTGCCTCATCGGGAAGGTAGGTTATGCACTCTCTCACCTTAGCGGGCTCATTGATAACGCTGTGACCTGCGACTATGGCGTCGCCGGCGGTAGGTGTGAGCAGGGTGGATATCATACGGATAGTGGTAGTCTTTCCGGCGCCGTTTGGACCGATAAGGGCAAATATCTCACCCTCACCAATGGAAAAGCTGACCTTGTCTGCCGCGAGGACCTTTGAATACTGCTTCGTAAGCCCGCGGACTTCGAGTACATCTGACATTTTTTCAACTCCAATCCTTTTTTCAATGCATAATGCGTAATGCTTAATGCGTAATTATTTGTGTCCCTGCGGGACGGATCTGAATTTTAATTTGGAATTCGGAATTAATGGTATTGCCTTCGGCAATGTATTTATATTTTAAATCCGTCCGCGTAAGCGGACACAAATAATTCCTAATTCCGATTTCCGATTTCCACATTAAGAATAATTACGAATTTCGCATTACGAATTACGAATTAGGCAGCCTTATATACGGATTATGCTGCGGGGGTTCTTGTATAGTCAAATGATACCATAATACAGCGGGTTTGTCAATATATAACAGCATTTCCGGTATATGGTAATTATCAACAATTTTGATATATGCGTTTTGTGTGAGATCACGAAAAAGCGCGCGATTTCAATTAACGGATCACTTGTTAATATATTATCTTTATTGATTATGCCCTGTTTTTTCTTGACATTGTGAGAGAAATTTGATATACTTATATTGATAAGCTGTGCGGCAGAGCAGCCGCCGCATCTGAACGAGGCATAGGCAGCCAGAGTTCGGCTAAAACTGAATATATACCACCGCTGAGCTTACTGACGTACCCTCTCTCATTTTAACGGACGGCAAGGGCAGCGGCGGTTTCTATGCCCTGATTTATTTTCAGGAAAGGTGGAATAAAATTGAATATAAAAAGTCTCACTCGCAGTCTCGGTGCAGGCTTCCTGTCCCTGCTCATCGCAGCCGGAAGCAGCCCTCTCTCTGCATTCGCAGCAGAGGAGAATGACGAAGACAGCGTTTCCCCGCTCACCCTCGCGGCTATGGAGGAGGACTACTATTCTATCACCCCGATAGATACCGACCTTCTCACGTTCAGCGACTACTACGACCTTTATTCCGGCAAAAGCCGCCCCGACAGAGAGATCGTGATAAAGGGCACAGACTATTCCTCCGCAGACGGAGATTTTACGTCAGGTGACTATACCGCGGACGGCGAGACCCATAAGGACGTCCTCGTCTGGGAAAGCGCCGAAGGCAGCGTCAGCTATGAATTCAAGGTGCCGGAAACAGGCCTCTACTGCGTGGATATGACCTACTGCGCCATGAAGTCCAACAGCACCTCAGTCGAGCTTTCCATGCAGATCGACGGTGAGCTGCCCTATGATACGGCTTCGCGTATCACCCTCGGGAGAGTGTGGATAAATGAACGCGAAATCTATAAGGACGCCCGCGGAAATCAGGTGCGCCCCGCTCAGGTGCAGAAGGAAATGTGGCAGGAAAAGACCTTCGGCGATACCGACGGACTTTTCAGCGAGCCGCTGTTCTTTTACCTCGAGGAGGGCAGCCATGAGCTGACCTTCTCCTCCGAAAGAGCTGAGTTTGTCATCGACACCATCAAGCTCTTCAACCCCGGAAAGCTCCCAAGCTACAGCGAGTACGCTTCCTCCGTGAACGCCTCAGTCTCAGTCGAGGGCACCCCCGACCGGAAGTTCCGCATCGAGGCCGAAAATGCTCAGTACAAGTCGGATTCCACCCTCTATCCGACCTCGGATAACTCAAATTACCTCATGTCGCCCTCCAGCGCCCGCAAGGTAATGTACAATTCCCTCGGCAGCGGAAGCTGGGAAAAAGCTCTTCAGAGCGTTACATGGGTGATCTCCCGCGAGGATATCGGCAATTCCGGCTGGTACAAGGTCGGCATAAAGTACCGCCAGAACGCCATGCGCGGACTTTATTCCAACAGACGCATATATATCGACGGAAAGATCATCTGCGAGGACCTCGACCGCGTGAAATTCTCCTATGACAACGACTGGGACATCAAGACCCTCGAGACCGAGGACGGCGAGGATATCTATATATACCTCGACGCCACCCGTGACCATACCTTCACTATGGAGGCTGTTCCCGGCGAGATAGGCGACTCCCTCAGGAAGCTCGATACAGTTGTAGCTGACCTCAATACTTATTACCGCAAGATACTCATGATAACCGGCCCTATGCCGGATACATACACCGACTACTATGTCCACGAAAAGATCCCGGAGCTCGTTGACGAGTTCAAGAGACTCTCCGGCGAGCTCAAGGACATCAAGGACGAGATAGAGGATCTCTCCGGTACTGCCGGCTCCGAGGCTGCGGCGCTCGACAGAATGACCGTTATCCTCGACAAGTGCGCCAGGAAACCTCTCAAAATTCCCGGATATCTCTCTCAGATAAAAGACAATATCACATCAATTTCCGCATGGATGCGCGATTACCGCGACCAGCCCCTCGAAATGGACTTCATCGAGTTCGCATCCGCTGACGAGGACTTCCCAAGCTGTAAGACAAAGTTCACCAAGTCCTTCAAGTTCGGCTTCGATGCCTTCATCGGCTCATTCCTCGAGGACTACACAAGCCTCTCCGACGTGAGCGGAAAGGACGCTATCGACGTCTGGGTATCCCTCGGACGCGATCAGGCTCAGGTGGTCAAGGAGCTCACAGAGAGCCAGTTCATGCAGGAAACAGGCATCCCCGTTTCAGTCAACCTCGTTGTCGGAGGCGTAGTTGAGGCTACCCTCGCAGGCAAGGGTCCTGACGTTGCACTGTTCCTCGGAGGCGAATTCCCCGTGAACCTCGCAGCGCGTGACCTGCTTGTGGATTTGAGCCAGTTCAGTGACTATCAGGAGGTGACCCAGCGCTTCCAGAAGAACGCCATGACCCAGTATACCTACAACGGCGGCGCTTACGGTCTGCCGATAAGCCAGACCTTCCCGATGCTCTTCTACCGGACGGACGTCCTATCCGAGCTCGGCTTCACCCAGCCGCCTGAAACGTGGCAGGACCTCATAGATATGCTCCCGGCGCTCCAGAGAAATTATATGTCCGTCGGACTTATCCTCCCGCCTATCAACATCTCCCCCGCGACCGAGGCAGGTCATACCTTCGCAATGCTCCTTCTCCAGAAGGGCAAGAATTACTACAACGAGGATCAGACCGCTTCCACCTTCGACTCTATCGAGGCAGTCCAGGCCTTCGAGGAGTGGACGGACTTCTACACAAAGTACAGCTTCGAGCAGACCTATGATGCGTTCAACCGCTTCCGTACAGGCGAATACCCTTTAGTCGTTGCAAACTATACATTCTACAACCAGCTCACAGTCGCCTCACCCGAGATAAAGGGCCTCTGGAACTTCTGTCCCGTCCCCGGCACCCCGCAGGCCGACGGCACTGTCTCCCACGCCGCCAATTCATCCGGCGCAGGTGCAGTAATATTCAAGAAGATCAAGGACAAGAAGAGCGGCTGGGAATTCATCAAGTGGTTCACCGAAACTGACACGCAGGTGCAGTACGCGACCCAGATAGAGGGACTTCTCGGCATCCTCGGACGCTTCGACACCGCTAACGTTGAAGCGCTCGGACAGCTCTCATGGTCTAACGATGAGCTTAGACGCCTCCGCGCCCAGCAGGACGAGCTCGTCGAGATACCTGTTATCCCATCCTCGTATGTGGTAACGCGAAATATCATGAACGCCTTCCGCGAGACCGTAAATGCGCTCCAGAACCCGCGCGATACGCTTATCTGGTACAACCGCGACATCAACGACGAGATAACCCGTAAGCGCAAAAACCTCGGGCTCGACGACTAAGAAAGGAGGAACACGCTTTTGGCACAGATCGCAGCCGAGAATATCGGCAAAAGAACTAAAAAAGAGGAACGCCGCATGATGTGGCTGTCCTTTAAGCAGAACAAGGCGTGCTACCTCATGCTCGCACCTTTTATGATATTCTTTATCGTATTCACGGTCATCCCGGTAGCAATGTCTCTGCCTATGGGCTTCACGGACTTCAATATGGTCCAGACTCCCAAGTATGTCGGACTTTCCAACTACACCACCCTGTTCCTCTCGGACAAGGTTTTCATCAAGTCGATCAGAGTTACCATAGTTTTCGCCCTCTTTACCGGACCGGTGAGCTATGTGCTCTGCTTCCTCCTTGCATGGCTCATAAACGAGCTTCATCCCAAGCTCAAGACAATATTCACCCTCATTTTCTATGCGCCGTCAATGGCTAATATATACACGGTATGGCAGCTCATTTTCAG
>CAMOXW010000217.1 GCA_946629405.1 uncultured Ruminococcus sp. | reverse complement strand
GGTTGAGGCTATCATCGTTCCGTTAGGAAGACTGAACGCCTTTGTACCGCAGTCAAGCCTCATGCCGGATGGTCCGTCCGAACAGCATACCGCCGGTATACCGTAGTTTTCAAGCTCATCGGATACTCCGCCGAACGCTGAAGCTGTACCTGCCGTTACTCTCGGACTTCCCATTCCTTCGCCTCTGATAATGCACGAAAGTTCTTTATCTGTAAGCTGTGCGACAAATTCGTCAAGACTGCTCCTGCCGCTGAGAACGTCGCTGAGCTTTATCCCCTTATCTCCTGTATACGGCAGCTCTGCCGGCATTCCTTCAAGCCTTCTCGCTGCCTCATCTACCCGGCTGAGCGGTACTTCCTCCTCGCCGGGAATATAGCCGCCGTCCTTCTCAACAGGTCTGATGCGCCTGTAACTCTGCACAGGCGCCATTGCCTGAGTTGCCTTCTCAACTACCACGGTCTCCGGGACCCTGTCCTCGCAGGCAAGCTCCGCTGAACGCACATCTGTACCAACGTAAAAACGATAATCTCCGGCTTCAAGCACCCAGCAGTCAGGATTGCCGGTACATCCGGAATCATCATATGATGCAAGTTCAAGCGTCGAGCCGGGAAGTACAAGCTCAAGCTCCTGTGACTGTCCCGGTCCGAGCTCGTCTGTCTTTTCAAAGCCGCAGAGAACTCTTAATGGCTGACCAAGCTTGCCCTGGGGCTTCTCAACGTAAAGCTGAACTACCTCCTTGCCCTTGAAGCTGCCGGTATTCGTTACCTTTACCCTGAATACCATGTCTTCATCACCGGTGATATCGAGTACCTCTGTCCTGAAGGTCGTGTAGGAAAGTCCATATCCGAATGGATAGCGTACCCTGTCCTTTGCAAAGGTCTCGAACCAGCGGTATCCTACATATATATCCTCACAGTAGCGGTTGCTCACCTTATCGCCGAAATTCTTATCCGAAGGATAGTCCGATACATTGTATGCGATAGTGTCCGGAAGCTTTCCGGAAGGACTTACCTTTCCTGTAAGGACGGCTGCTGTTCCTGTTCCGCCGGTCATTCCTCCCTGCCATACATAAAGCACAGAATCAGGCGAATATTCGTCAACAAATGACATATCCACAAGTCCGCCGACATTCAGAAGAACTATCACGCTTTCAAAATGCCTGCACACCTTTCCAAGCATATCCTTCTCAGTTCCGGTAAGAAGATACGATCCCTCCTCTATGCGGGCATCCTGCTCCTCGCCGGCTGTTCTGCCGATTATTACTATTGCCTTGCTGCTCAGAGCGGCTGCTTCCGCGACTGTCTTGTCGTCCAGCGGCATCTCCTTCTGCGACCACGGCTCGCTTCCCCAGCCTCCGCCAAGATCATAGGGATTCGCCTCATCCCATTTGCGGTAGATGTCGAGAAGCTTGGTGTTCAGCTTTACTCCGGCTTCCTCCAGACCTTCAACTATTCCGGTAACCTTTGTAACATTGACCATTCCTCCGGAGCCTGTTCCGGATTTGTAGTAATGGAGCTGTATCCTTCCGAATACTGACACCACGTCGTCTGCCTTCAGAGGGAGTGCCTCGTTGTCGTTTTTCAGCATTACGATACCCTCGGCAGCAGTCATCGCTGCCGTATCAAGGTATTTCTGCCAGTCAAGTACTTTTTTCATAATTCACCTCAGATAATTTATTATTGCTTCCTTAAAGCGGATGACCATTTTACTATTACTTCAAACAGCTCATCAAAAGATGAAGCTGTATAGTCGATCTCATATTCCTTAACCGCTCCTTCGATATCCCCTTCAGGCATGAACCAGCAGCTTATGAGACCTGCATTCTTTGCGCCAAGCATATCCGATGTAAGTGAGTCGCCGATGACAATATAGCTCTCATCAGGCTCTTTTATTATGCTTTTTACTATATCAAAGAATTCCCGTGCCGGCTTTGATGTTCCCATTGCTTCGCTTATGAACAGTTCACACAGATGTTCCTTCAGCCCTGTGGACGCGATCCTTCCAAGAGCATTTCTCTCAGCGCCGTTTGTAATGACATACGCCCTCGCATCCGGCACATTTTCTTCGATTTTTTTCAGGAAATCCAGTGCACCGTCCATTAAAACGCCGCTGTGCGACATACAGTCTATAAAATCACTGTTTATTCTCAGAAGCTCCGACTCTTTGATTTCACAGCCGCACTCCCTGAACAAAAGCATGAACCTTGTACTGAAAAGGTCATCTTTTGTTATTATGCCTTTTTCAAATTCGAGCCAGAGTTTTTTATTGACCTGTTTGAAGAAGATGTACTTTTCTTCCGTGAACACCTGATGTTCCCTTTCCATGACAGTCTTCAAGGCTGAATGCTCGGAAGCATGGAAATCAAGCAGGGTCTGATCAAGATCGAACAATAAGTTATAGTGCATAATTTTTTCTCCCGGTCTGCATCAGCAAGTATAACATAATTATATCAAATATCTTCGGAAATTACAAGTAGTTTATGAAAAATATACAAAAAAATTGCGGCAGACGCTTGCCTGCCGCAAATGTATTATTTAACCGAAATATCTCTTGAGAAGTCCCTCGAATGCTTTGCCGTGACGAGCTTCATCTCTTGCCATTTCATGAACTGTATCGTGGATAGCATCCAGATTCAGCTCCTTAGCTCTCTTTGCAAGCCTGAGCTTACCCTCGGTAGCGCCGTGTTCCGCAGCAACTCTCTTTTCCAGATTTTCTTTAGTGGAATCTGAGAGCACCTCGCCCAGAAGCTCTGCAAACTTTGCAGCGTGTTCAGCTTCCTCGAAAGCTGCCTTCTCCCAGTATGCGCCGATCTCGGCATATCCCTCTCTGTAGGCTACTCTTGCCATTGCAAGGTACATACCTACCTCTGTACATTCACCTGTGAAATTAGAACGCAGTCCCTCGATTATCTCAGGGTCTGTAACCGCCTTTGCTACTCCCAGCTCATGCTCACAAGCAAAAACAAGCTTCTCGTCGGCTTCCTTCTCAATGAACTTTGAGCCGGGCACTCCGCACTGAGGACATTTCTCAGGGGGCGCATCTCCTTCATGTACATATCCGCAAACAGGACATACATACTTCTTCATAATGATCTTACCTCCGTAATATAAATTATCATGACCGTTCCGGGGAACGGAAATCATACGCTGTGCTTTACTCTGTCATGCTCCTCGGCACGCTTGCCGTTGTTGAAGCGGTCAAGGGTACCTACCAGATAGCCGGTTATACGCCTTATACGGTCGAACGGAACGTCGTCAAATTCGTACTGAAGATCAACGTACTCGCCGTCTACCTTTACAGTCATGCCCTTGATATTCCTGTCACTGTACTTCTTTTTTCCGTATTCGATATAAGCATCGATCTCCTCCTGAGATATCTGCTCACCGATAACATCAACCTTCATGATATGACCTCCTAAAATAATAATGCTTGACTTTTTATTGAATATATTGTATCATAAATACTATAAAAAATCTGTTGCAATTGCAACATAGGAGGAATTTTTGTGTTACCGGAAGATAACATACTGTTCAAAGGCATCAGCCATGATGACTGCAAACGAATGATCGGCTGCTTCAATGCCGAGGTGAAAAAATATAAATCAGGCAGCCGTATCGCCGATTATTCTGACAGCAGCGACCGTATCGGCATTGTCCTCTCCGGAAACGCTGCCGCCGTAAGATATGATGTGAACGGCGTCAGGACTATTGTCGAATCTCTCGGAGAACAAAGCATTTTCGGCGCATATTTCACATACCTTCCGGCTGCAAGGAATATCACCGAGATAGCTGCTGAGACCGACTGCGAGATAATGTTCGTCAAACGCTCCGAGATCACCAAAAGATGCGAAAACGCTTGCCTGTGCCATTCAAGGGTCGTCGAAAACCTTCTCGGGCTTATGACCGAAAAAGCTGTCGCTCTCAGTGAACGCATCGAGGTGCTCAGTCAGAGAAGCATCGAGGATAAGCTCATAAGCTGCCTCCAGATAATCGAAAGCAAGACCCCCGAGGGCAAAACTCCACAGATACCGTTCTCCACTACTGCTCTCTCTGACTACCTCTGCGTCAACCGCAGCGCCCTCCAGCGAGAGATCACCCGGCTCAAAAATAAGGGAGTGCTGACTATTTCAAAAAGAAAATTCAGGCTTCACAGCCCGAACGATTACGATATTTGACATTCCAGCCGGAATATGTTATAATGTAATTTATGATGCGTGATTTCAGGAAAGGATAATACTGATATGTTAGAGATAATCAAATCGTTCATTCTCGGCATCGTCGAGGGTATCACTGAATGGCTCCCGGTCAGCAGCACAGGCCACCTCATTCTTGTGGAGGAGTTCCTGAAGCTTAACAAATCCGACGACTTCAAGGAAATGTTCGAGGTCGTTATACAGCTCGGCGCTATCCTGGCCGTCGTCGTTATTTTCTGGAGCAAGCTTTTCCCCTTCGGAAAGAAAAACAATAAGGCTCCCCTGAGTGACAAGGGCTTCGGCTCCTATGTCAAAAAGGATATCTTCATTATGTGGTTCAAGGTCATTGCCGCCTGTATTCCAGCGATCGTGGTCGGTCTCCCGCTCGATGACTGGATACACGATCATCTGTATAACCCCTGGGTCGTTGCAGTCGCACTGATAACCTTCGGTATTGCTTTCATCGTCGTGGAAAACTGGAACAAAAACAGAACTCCTAAAATAAACAGCATTGATGAGCTTACCTATAAGGCTGCACTTATCATCGGCGGTTTCCAGCTCATCGCTGCGCTCTTCCCAGGTACATCGCGCTCAGGCGCTACTATCGTCGGAGCTCTGCTCATTGGAGTTTCGCGTACCGTCGCTGCTGAGTTCACATTCTATCTCGCTGTGCCGGTCATGTTCGGCGCAAGCCTTCTCAAGCTCATTAAATTCGGCACTGATTTTTCAAGCGGCGAGATCACTGTGCTTGCTACCGGTATGATAACCGCTTTTGTTGTGTCGATATTCGTCATAAAATTCCTCATGGGGTATATCAAAAAGCACGATTTCAAAGTTTTCGGCTGGTACAGGATCATCTTCGGTGCCCTTGTACTGCTGTATTTCTCGATAAATACTATTGCTAAGTAATGAAAGGATAAGATAAATGACTAAGAAAAAGGATTACGGCAACGATAGTATCGCTATGCTGAAGGGCGCCGACCGTGTAAGAAAACGCCCCGCTGTTATCTTCGGATCGGACGGCATAGACGGCTGCGAGCACTCGATATTCGAGGTCGTCTCCAACTCTATCGACGAGGCGCGCGAAGGCTACGGAAATAAGATCATCATCACTCATTACCGCAATAACGATATCGAGGTCGAGGACTTCGGACGCGGCTGCCCTGTTGACTTCAATAACAAAGAACAGCGCTATAACTGGGAGCTTGTGTACTGTGAGCTCTATGCCGGCGGAAAATATGACTCCGCTGCTGAATCCTATGAGTATTCACTCGGTCTGAACGGTCTGGGACTTTGTTCAACTCAGTATTCCTCGGAGTATATGGATGTTGAGGTCATCCGCGACGGCTTTAGATATGACCTGCACTTCGAGAAGGGAGAGAATGTCGGCGGTCTTAAAAAAGAACCCTGCAAGAAAAAACATACCGGTACAAAAACACGCTGGCGCCCCGATCTCGAGGTCTTTACCGATATCGCCGTTTCCGACGACTACTTTCACGATGTGCTGAAAAGACAGGCTGTCGTCAACCCGAATATACTCTTTGTCTTCCGCTCAGAAAATGAGGCGGGCGGCTTCAACGAGACTGAGTACCTCTACGAAAACGGCATCACCGACTACGTTGCTGAGCTGACAGGTGACGCTGCCATGACCTCGATACAGCACTGGACTGCCGAAAAGCGCGGCAAAGACCGCGAGGACAAACCCGAATACAAGGTCAAGCTTGACGTTGCGCTCACCTTCTCCAATAAGGTCAAGCTCACTGAATACTACCACAATTCAAGCTTCCTCGAACACGGCGGTTCCCCGGAGGAAGCAGTAAAACGTGCCTTTGCCGCCCAGATCGACGCCTATATCAAGTCCATCAACGGCTACCAGAAGAACGAAGGCAAGATCACTTACAACGATATCGAAGAATGCCTTGTGCTCGTTTCGTCCTCCTTCTCGACCCAGACTTCCTACGCTAACCAGACCAAAAAGGCTATCACTAATAAATTTATACGCGAGGCTATGACCGAATTCCTTCGCCATCAGCTTGAGGTATACTTCATCGAGAATCCCGACGAGGCCCAGAAGATCGCCGAACAGATCCTCATAAACAACCGCAGCCGTGAGAACGCCGAGCGGGTCCGCCTTAACGTCAAGAAGAAACTCACCGGTACCATCGACCTCGCCAATATGGTCGAAAAGTTCGTTGACTGCCGTACAAAGGACGTCTCCCGCCGCGAAATATATATTGTGGAGGGCGATTCGGCTCTCGGTTCGGTCAAGCTTGCACGCGATGCTGAATTTCAGGCTGTAATCCCCGTCCGCGGAAAAATTCTCAACTGCCTCAAGGCCGATTACGCTAAAATATTCAAGAGCGAGATAATCACAGACCTCATCAAGGTCCTCGGCTGCGGCGTTGAGGTTACTTCAAAGGCTAACAAGGAGCTCTCCACCTTCAATATCGAAAACTTCCGCTGGAGCAAGATCGTTATCTGCACCGATGCTGATGTTGACGGCTTCCAGATACGAACTCTCATCCTTACTATGCTCTACAGGCTCACCCCTACCCTCATCAGCGAGGGATATGTCTACATCGCGGAGTCTCCGCTCTTTGAGATAAATACCAAGGAAAAAACCTATTTCGCCTACACTGAACAGGAAAAACAGCGCATTCTTAATGAGATAGGCGACAAGAAGCATACTATCCAGCGCTCAAAAGGTCTCGGCGAAAATGAACCGGATATGATGAGTCTTACAACTATGAACCCCGATACCCGCAGACTTATCAAGGTCACTGTCAACGATATCAAGGAATCTGCCGATATCTTTGAAATGCTCCTCGGAGATGACCTCCAGGGACGCAAAGACTATATCTCCGAATACGGCGCCGATTACCTCGAACTTGCTGACATAAGCTGAAAGGATGATAAATATGAAAAATGTAAGGATCATCGTTTGCCGCTACTGCGGAGGCAAAGAGTTCATTACCGCCTTCCAGTCAGGCTACGGCGCTCTCGAAAGCGCTGAGAGCTTTTTCAAATTCTCCCGTGTCTACTACACGATCTGCCGCGACTGCGGAAGTATCCTCAGAAGCTATGTCAGAAACCCCGAAAAGCTCCTGAAACGCAAGGCCCGCCGCAAGGAAGGTGATAACTGATGGCAAGAAAAAAAGAGCCCGCTCCCAAAAAGCCCGTATTCAGGCATGAGGCTTATATCGAGGGCTCAGGAAGTATTGTGAACGAGCAGATAGTCGATGTCCTTAAAAACAACTATATGCCCTACGCTATGAGCGTTATCATATCCCGTGCCCTCCCTGAGATCGACGGCTTCAAACCCTCACACAGAAAGCTTCTCTACATGATGTACAAGCGAGGCCTCCTAAGCCCCGATAAGGAACGCTCAAAGTCCGCGAACGTCGTCGGAGAGACTATGAAGCTCAACCCGCACGGAGATCAGGCTATCTACGAAACTATGGTGCGTATGACACGCGGCAACGAAGCACTCCTTCACCCGTTCATCGACTCGAAAGGCAACTTCGGCAAGCAGTATTCCAGCAAAATGCACTTCGCCGCTCCGCGTTATACTGAGGTCAAGCTCGAAAAAATCTGTAACGAGCTGTTCAGGGATATCGACAAGGAAACCGTCGATTTCGTGCCTAACTACGACAATACCATGCAGGAGCCGACCCTCCTGCCGGCAACCTTCCCGACCGTCCTCGTCAATTCCAATACCGGTATCGCTGTTTCTATGGCAAGCAATGTCTGCCCCTTCAACCTCGAGGAAGTCTGCGAGACTACTATCGCTCTCATGAAGGACCCTGAGCACGATATTCTCAGTACATTAAAAGGTCCGGATTTTCCCGGCGGCGGCTTTATGCTCTACGATGAAGCAGAGCTCAGCAAGATCTATGAGACCGGCAGAGGAAGCATCAGGATACGTTCAAAGTATAACTACGACAGCACTACAAAATGTATCGAGGTCACTGAGATACCATATACCACCACCGTCGAGGCTATCATCGACAAGATCATCGAACTCGTCAAGGCAGGAAAAATACGCGAGATATCCTATATCCGCGATGAGACCGACATCAACGGTCTGAAGATCGCTATCGACCTCAAAAAAGGCACCGATCCGGAAAAACTCATGCAGAAGCTCTATAAGCTAACTCCACTTCAGGACAGCTATCCCTGCAACTTCAATATCCTGATTGCCGGCACTCCTAAGGTCATGGGTGTGAGAGAGATCCTCACCGAATGGACCGCCTTCCGCGAGGAATGCGTTCAGCGACGTACCTACTACGACCTCCAGAAGAAAAAAGAAAAGCTCCACCTGCTCGAAGCTCTCTCAAAAATACTCCTTGATATCGACAAGGCTATCAGGATAATCCGCGAGACCGAGAACGAAGCAGACGTTGTACCAAACCTCATGATCGGCTTCGGTATCGACGAGATACAGGCAGAATATGTCGCTGAGATCAAGCTCAGAAATATCAATAAGCAGTATATCCTCCGCCGCATCGAGGAGGTTGACCAGCTCAAAAAGGATATTGAGGAAATGGAGGATATCCTCCGTGATAAAAAGAAGATACGCAAGATCATAATCAATGAACTGCGCGATGTCATCAGAAACTATGCTCAGCCCAGAAGAACTATGTTCTACTATCAGTCCGATATCGAGGATGAGGAGGAGATCGACGATACTCCTGATTATCCTGTAAATATCTTCGTTTCCGACAGCGGATACTTCAAGAAGATCACTCCTCAGTCGCTCCGTATGAGCGGAGAACAGAAACTCAAGGAGGGCGACTTCATCAGCCAGACCTTCGAGACCTCAAATAAAACTGAACTCGTCTTCTTCTCCGACAAGGCTCAGGCTTATAAATCAAGAGCAAGCGCCTTCGACGACACAAAGGCAAGCGTTATGGGTGACTATATCCCTGCAAAGCTCAGCTTCGACGAGGGCGAGAGTCTCAGAACCCTCGTGCCTACCACCGATTACAGCGGCTATATCGTGTTCTTCTTCGAGAACGGCAAAGCTGCAAAGGTGCCGATGAAGTCCTATGAGACCAAGACTAACCGCAAAAAACTCGCAAAGGCATATTCGGACAAGTCCCCGCTCGTCGCTGCATTGTTCGTCGGCGAGGACAGCGAGGTGCTCCTCAGAAGCAGCTCCGGCCATGCACTTGTGTTCAATACCGGTATGATTCTCCCCAAATCTACAAGAGACTCTCAGGGCGTTCAGGTAATGACTCTCAGGAAAAACGCTTCGCTCGCTTCCGCTGAGATCATCTCCCCAGATGCTCTCCCGGATCTCGAAAAATACCGCTCAAAGAGCGTTCCTGCCGCAGGTAAGCCTGCAAAAGAGCTCGGAGATACCAATCAGCTCTCACTTTAAATATTTTGCCCCGGAACAATTCTTAACTGCTCCGGGGCATTGCTTTTATCTTTCATCAGGCAGAAGGTCTGTCATACTGCGTAGTCCTATCGCAAGAGTGGAGGCGTTGTGCAGCAGTGCAGAGGTCGCAGGCGGAAGTATCCCCGCTGCTCCAAGCGCTATAAGCACCGAATTGAAGCCGATTATCGTCCGGTAATTCCAGCTTATCCTGTCCATCAGCGCTGTACTGTATTTCCTCAGTCTTACAAGTGTATACAGATCATCCGAGGATATTGTTATGTCCGCTATTTCACGCGCTATTGCTGCGCCTGTGCTGATAGCTATACCTGCATCCGCTTCACTCAGTGCCGGAGAATCGTTTACACCGTCGCCGATCATTATCACCTTTCTTCCGGCTTCGTGCTCGCTGCGTATGAACGCTGCCTTGTCCTCAGGAAGTACATCGGCGTGATATTCGTCAGCTCCCACCTTTTCCGCAACTGCCCTGGCTGTCCGGTCATTGTCGCCGGTCATCATCACTACCCGGCTGAATCCGCACTCATGCAGCTTCTTTACAACATCTGCCGCCTCAGGACGTATCGGATCCTCAATACATATGACCGCTGCTACTTCGCCCGATATTGCAAGATACAGGTGCGAATACTGCTTCGGAAGATGCCGGAAGATACGCTCCTCAGGAATGATGCACTTCTCGTCCTCAACTACAAAATGTCTGCTGCCGATTATTACACGCTCACCGTCTACAGTGCTCGATATCCCGTGAGCGACTACATATTCTACCCTCGAATGACGCTCCTCATGAAAAAGCCCGCGCGCTGCCGCCT
>CAMOXW010000216.1 GCA_946629405.1 uncultured Ruminococcus sp. | reverse complement strand
TACGCAGGGAGCAAATCTTTGATTTGCGTATCTGCGAGGCACTTTAAATCATTTATTATAGTGAACGTCAAATTATTTTTGCGTTCACTATAATAATCGCACGGGACGAAAAAATGGGACAAAAAAGGACGGAAAAATTTCCGCCCTTATTTTTTCGTCTGCATCACAAGCGCAAGACCACTTTCTATTTCCAGAAAAGCCTGTCCGCCGGTTATCTCGTTGCTCACTCCTATCGGATATGAAGCCTTCATCTCATAGTTTTCAAGCGGATATTTCACTCCCCTGAGGCTCTTTATCCTCACCGTTTCGGTCAGTGCGAATATCGAAAGATACCTGTATCCCCACCGCTCAGCCTCGTCACAGTACATTGCCACGCCCTCATCTGCGCCCTGCACGGTGACATACTCATTTCCGATAAGCCTGAGTGAAGCCCCATGCTCCCGGGCATAAAGAATGGTCTGGATATTCGCAAAGGCATGGTCAAAGCGTGTCCCGCCCATTGCTCCGTAAAGGTAAAGAAGATTGTATCCGCGCTCTATGGCAATTTTCACCGCCATAAGCGTATCAGTGTCGTCCTTCTCCGGCACCGTCCTGATTATCTCGCAGTCAGCCGGGAGCTTTCCGCTGTACGAATCAAAATCCCCCACAATAACGTCCGGTCTGAGTTTAAGCTTCTTTGCGTGCTTATAGCCGCTGTCGGCGCAGATAATATAGCCGCCGTGGTTCGGGAACCAGTAATCAGCAATATCACCGAGGTCTCCCCCCGCAAAAATATGGCATATTTTCATTTAAGCTCCCACTCCTTCAGCAGCTTCGCTTCATTGTACATCGTGCAGTAGCTCTCGTGACGGCTCCTCGGGATGTCTCCCCTTTCCACCGCCTCAACCACCGCGCAGCCCTTCTCGCAGACATGAGCGCAGTCCTTGAAGCGGCAGGGGTCTGTATATTCTGAGAATTCCCGGAAGCAGCCAGCGAGCTCCTCCTTGCGGATAATATCATAGCGATTCGTCTCAAACGTCGAAAAACCCGGTGTATCAGCAATGTAGCCTCCTCCGGCAAGCCTGTAGAGCTCCGCATGGCGGGTGGTATGCCGTCCTCTGCCGAGCTTGCGGCTTATCTCAGCCGTGGGGATATCGAGCGTGGGGTCTACTGCGTTGAGCAGAGTTGACTTTCCTGCTCCGGAATTGCCCGTAAAGGCACTTATCTTCCCCGCGAGCATATCCCTTACCGCCTGCACTGAGGCTTCATCAGCGTAATCCACTGTCAGCACGTCAATGCCGATACTTCCGTAGACCTCCCGCAGAGGCGCACTGTCTCCGAGGTCGGTCTTGGTTATCACAACGACCGGAATTATCCCCTTGTACTCCGCGATAGCTATAAATTTGTCAAGTATAAGGAAATTCGGTGCCGGACTGCACGTTGACACAACAAAAACAAGCTGGTCGAGGTTCGCGAGCGGCGGTCTGATGATACAGTTTTTCCGCTCGGCTATCTCGAATATCACGCCCTCGCGGAGCAGCACTGTATCTCCAACGCAGGGACTTATGCCTTTATTGCGGAACACTCCCCTCGCCCTGCACTCATATATACCGTCAGGGGACTCTACAGTGTAGAGTCCCCCTAAGCACTTGGTTATTATTCCGCTTTTATTTACGGCGCTCACCAGTCTGTACCCTCGGTAGTTGCCTCCGTGGGCGGATCTGTCGGCGGATTTGTCTGTACCTGCTCCGGCCCGAGGCTGAGCATAACATTGACTGTGGTGCCCTTCTCGATCTGGACGCCGTCAGTAACGCCCTGCCAGATGATAGTATTCGGGTTGTAGTCAGAATACCTGCTCTCGATCACGTTGAAATTGATATTCGCACCGTAGATGCTTACCGCATAGTTGTAATCAAGTCCGATAAGGCTCGGCATCACAACATTCTCTACCGGCGGATCGGTGATCTCGGTGGGCTCGGTAGGCTCTGTTGTGGGAGCCGGGTAGCCCTCGACCGCCTCGAACGCCTGAACGATGTTCTCATTGGCGGACGATATATTCTTATCCGCGAAGTTGAAGGTATAGGTACCTATCTGGTAATTCTTTCCGTTGCTGAGATTCGTAAGCGAAGCAGTTACCCTTACGTTCTCGCCTGCACCGGTTATCTTCTGGGTATATTCAGTATAGGTCGGAAGAACGAGCGTAGGTGTGCTGATAGTCCTCATGCTGCCCTCTTCCTGGATGATGAAGTCGATGACGAAACGTCCGGTCGGGAGATTTCCGTCGCCGTTTGCCGGGAACTTGACAGTGAACGGTATCTCACCCTCAGGGGATTCGCCGTTACTGAATATGAGGCGTATCTCAGTGCCCTCATCTACCATTTCATCCTTCTCGATGCTCTGGCGGATAACCGTACCCTTCTTCTCATAGGAAGCCTCATCGTCAGAGACAACGCTGAGGCCGATATATCCGGCTGCATAGCTTGCGTCCTCGATATCCATGCCGACATAGTCGCCGACCTTGACAGTGCCCTTGTTTGCGCCCATGCTGACGTATACAAGTATCGTCTGTCCCTTGTGTACCTCTGTACCCTCGGGCGGGTCAGTCTCTATGACATTGCCTTTTTCTATCTCAGTGCTCGGCTTGCTCTTGAAGTCGGGAACAAGTCCGCGCTTTGTGAGCTGGTCTCTTGCGAGCTCCTGGTTCATCCTTGTCAGCGGCGGTACTTCAACAGTCTCCTGGCCCTTGCTGACCTTTACCTTTATGGTATCGCCCTTGTTGAATTCCTTGCCGGCATCGATACTCTGCTCGAATATCCTGCCCTCCTCAAGCTCGTTGTATTCCTCTCCTTCGACCTCGAACCTGATGCTGTTTCCGTACTGGCTTACAGCCTCGTTGTAATCCCAGTTGTAGAAGTCGGGCATAGTGAAATCGCCCTTATCCTTCTTTTTGCCCTTTATCATATCGCTGAACATCAGTGCTATGAACACTACCGCTACCACAATGACAACGACCACAACTGCCGTCAGCACAGGCACTACGAGCGAAGAACGCTCCTCCTCATCATCGTCATCATAATCATCCTCATAATAGCCGTCATTATAAGCCGGCTGCTGAGGAGCTCCGCCGCCGTATCTCTGGGGCGGCTGGCTCTGGTGAGCTGCTGCCGCATAGCCTGCGGACTTCTGGGCATAGGCGCTCTCAACCTCTGCCTGGCTCTCCGTCTGGACATCGCCGGCGCCGGGAGCTGCAAAGTTGATAGTATCGTCTCCTGCCTCATCATCCTCCTGATAATAGCCGAAGGTGCGGCTCGGGTCAGCCTTGAACGCCTCGATATCGCTTATCATCTCGGCAGTTGACTGGTATCTGTCCTCGGGAGCCTTCTCCATTGCCCTGAGAACTATCTCCTCAAGACCGTCCGGGATATCGGGATTGAGAGCCCTCGGGCGCTCCGGGATATCGTGCATATGCATAACTGCGATAGCGACCGGGTTGTCGCTGTCGAAAGGCTTTCTGCCTGTCAGCATCTCATACATCATTGCACCGACTGAGTAGATATCGCTCTTGGCATCGGTAACGCTGCCGCTTGCCTGCTCGGGGCTGATGTAGTGAACGCTTCCGATAGCCTGGTCGGTAGCAGTCTTGCCCTCCTCGCGGGCGAACTTGGCGATGCCGAAGTCCATGACCTTGATAGTTCCGTCAGTGAACATCATGATATTCTGGGGCTTGATATCGCGGTGTACTATGCCCTTCTCATGGGCGTGCTGGAGTGCGCGGAGTATCTGTATAACGAAGTGAACAGTGTCCTTCCATGTGAGTATCTGTTCCTCCTCGATGTACTCCTTGAGCGTGATGCCGTCGATGTATTCCATGACGATATACTGGATCTTCTCGGAAAAGCCGACGTCATAGATCCTTACGATGTTCGGATGTGATAGTACCGCTATCGCCTTCGATTCATTCCTGAACCGGCGGAGGAACTCCTCGTTCTCCGCATACTCCTTTTTAAGTATCTTGATAGCGACGGTCTTGTTGTCGATTACATCGATACCCTTATAGACCTCAGCCATGCCGCCTACGCCTATAAGCTCGGTTATCTCATATCTTCCGTCGAGCTTCTTGCCGATGTTCTTGTCCATTTCCTTTCCTCCCGGATCAATCAGAAATTACCGCAACAGTGACGTTATCGCGGCCGCCCTTGCTAAGGGCGAGGTTTATAAGTTCTTCCGCGACGTCATCGAAGGAAGAATTCAGGATGACGCCGTATATTTCATCGTCGCTGCAATATCCCGACAAGCCATCGGAGCAAAGCAGCAGACTGATCTTATCTTCGTAATCAAGTATGAAGGTGTCCGTCAGAACGGTCTTTTCCACTCCGACAGCCCTCACGAGCATATGCCTCTGGGGGTGTGTTTCTATTTCCTCCTCGGAGATCTTGCCCTGTTCATAGAGCATTTCGGCGACATTGTGGTCGGTAGTGACCTTATGCAGGCCGTTCTCCATGATGATATAAGCGCGGCTGTCACCCACATTGGCGATAAAGGCTGACTTTTTGTTCACAAAGGCTGCGACACAGGTCGTACCCATGCCGAAGTTCTTGAAATCCAGCCTTGCGCGGGTATAGATAACGGAATTCGCCGCAGAGACCGAGGATATGAGCAGCTTCCTGATCTCCTCATCGCTAAGGCTCTCCGAATAGCCAGCCGAAAAGCGCTGGAAGAACTCCCCTATCGCAAGGGTACTTGCTTCCTTTCCGGCGCGCTCGCCTCCCATTCCGTCACAAACGACCGCAAGGACGTTATGTCCGAAGTATTCGCATCTTACCGCGTCCTGATTTTCCTCGCGTTTAAGACCTATGTCCGTGCCGAACCGGAATCTCACTGATCTCCGCCTCCTTTTCCGTGATGCTCTGCGGCGTCGCGTCTGAGCTGACCGCAGGCTGCTTCTATATCGCTCCCGAGAGTTCTTCTCACTGTCGCGTTTATGCCGCGCTTTCCGAGCTGTCTTGCGAAATCGGCAACTCCGCTCCGCGCGGTCCGGTAGTTTCTTTCCCTGACCTTATTGACAGGTATCAGGTTCACATGGCAGTTCATCCCTCTCAGCAAAGCGGAAAGCCTGTCCGCATCGGCATCCGAGGAATTCACACCGTCTATAACGGCATACTCAAAGGTTATCCGCCGTCCTGTCCTGTCGATGTAATACCGGCAGGCTTTCATAAGCTCGTCTATATTATACGCGCGGTTGACCGGCATTATTTCACTTCTTCTGTCGTTATCTGCACTATGGAGGGAAATACACAGAGTAAGCTGTAGCCTGAGCTCAGCAAGGTCGTAGATCCTCGGCACGATGCCGCAGGTCGAAAGTGAAACGTGCCGCAGGCTCATATCGTTGCCGTCCTTGTGAGAGAGTATCCTCAGGAATTTCACAACGTTGTCGTAATTGTCGAGCGGCTCACCGATCCCCATGAGGACTATCCCGGAGACCTTCACTCCGGCGTTGCGCTCGGTCTCATACACCTGCATAAGTATTTCTGAGGGCGTAAGGCTCCTGACGAATCCGGCGATAGCAGAGGCGCAGAAATTGCAGCCCATTTTGCAGCCCACCTGAGTGGACACACACACGCTGTGACCGTAGCTGTACTCCATTAAAACGGTCTCCACGAAATTGCCGTCCGGAAGCCTATAAAGATATTTTACCGTATTATCTATAGCGGATTCAAGCTTTTTTTGCACAAATAGTCCATTTATACAAAAAATTTCATTCAGGCGCTGCCTCAATTGGACAGATATATCAGTCATTTTCGCGAAATCAAGCACTCTTTTGACATGAAGCCACTGGAATATCTGTTTTGCGCGGAATTTTTTTTCACCGTTTTGGATGAGCACCGTCTCGAGCTCCTCCAGTGTCAGACTGAGTATATCCGTTTTTTCCAACCTCAGCACCTCCTATCTTGTCTTTCTGAATTTAGCAATGAAGAAGCCGTCGTCAAAGCCGTACATCGGCGAAAGGGTCGCAATGCTGCCGAATTTTCTCATAAGCATTTCCGGCAGTTCCACCGGTTCAAGCTCCGGATGCTCCCGGAGGAGTCTCTCGCAGATCTCCTCATTCTCAGCCCTCCGCACCGTGCAGGTGGAGTAGACGAGTTCTCCGCCGACCTCTAAATAGTTCAGCGCATTCTGAGCAATATTGTACTGGATTTCCGGAAGTCTTTCAAATTCCGAAAGCTTCTTGTACTTTATCTCCGGCTTTTTTCTGATGACGCCATAGCCCGAACAGGGGACGTCGCAGAGTATTTTCGTGAACTTTGGCAGTTCGGCATTGAACCTTGAAGCGTCGCCTGCGGCTGCCCTGATATTTGTAAGTCCCAGCCGCTCTGCGCCCTCGCGGATGAGCTTCACCCGCTTTTCGTGAAGGTCGAAGGCGTAAATCTCTCCCTTGCCGTTCATCATTTCCGCCATAGTGAATGTCTTGCCTCCCGGCGCGGCACAGATGTCCAGCACGCGGTCGTTATCCGTCGGCGCAAGCGCCCGGCAGCAATACTGCGAGGAAATTCCCTGAACGTGAAAAAAGCCCCTTCGGAAAGCCTCAGTCGCCGCAATATTACCGTTTCTCAGTACAAAGGCGCTCTCTGGAAGTTCCCCGTTCCCGCCGCATACTATCTCTATGCCGTCCATTGCAGACTGTAATTCCTCCGCGCTGCACCTGAGCTGATTCCGCCGCAGATACATCGCCGGCTTGTCCACAGAATGTGCCAGAAACGTGAAGGCGAAGTCCTTACCGTAATCGTTTGTGAGAGATTTAACAAGCTCCTCCGGACAGGAGAACATGATCGACATTGCCCGGATGCTGTCCGGCTTGCCGTCCCAGATCTTCTTCTCCTGACGTATGAAATTCCGCAGCACGGCATTGACCATGCCCGCCGCGCTTGCCTTCCTGAACTTCTTTGCAAGACTCACACTCTCGTTCACTGCTGCGCTGTCAGGCACCTGATCCATGTAAGCAAGCTGGTAGATACCCGACCGCAATATATTTACAATTATGCTGTCAAGCTTATCAACAGGCCGCTTCGTCAGCCTCCCGATAACGTAGTCCAGACTTATCCTCATCTGGATAACTCCGTAATAAATTGCTGAGCAGAGCCTTTTTCCGCGGTCATCAAGATCGGAGGAATCGAGCCCTGCACTGAGCTGGATATTGGAATAGCTGCCGCTGCTGAACGTTTTGTCCAGCAGCCTGACAGCCAGAAATCTCGGGTCACTCATCAGTTTCTTCTGACGGACATCAGAAGCCTGAGAAGCTGGATTATCGACACAACGAGCGATACCACATAAGTCATCGCAGCCGCTCTGAGCACCTTGCGGGCCTTCGGGACCTCTGTTGAATCAAGTATCATGTCGTTTTCAAGGGTTTTCAGCGCTCTGCCGCTCGCGTCAAGCTCAACAGGGAGAGTAACGAGCTGGAAAAGAACTACAACTGAAAACATTCCAATGCCGATGAGTGCAAGCTCCGGGAACGCCTCAAAAACAAGAACGCCTATGAGGAATACAAAATACCAGAGCTTCGAGCAAAGATTGGTCACAGGCACGATAGCCGTCCTTATCTTGATAGGAGTATAGTCCTCGGCGTGCTGGCAGGCGTGGCCGCATTCGTGCGCCGCAACTCCGATAGCCGCAACTGATGTCTTGCCGTAAACCGAATCGGAAAGGCGTACAACGTTTGCAGTCGGGTCATAGTGGTCGCTGAGATTGCCGGGAATGCGCTCAATTCCAACATTGTAAAGACCGTTGCTGTCAAGTATCTTGCGGGCGACCTGATCGGCTGTGAGCCCGCGCGCGTTGTAAACGGTGCTGTACTTGCTGAAAGTCGTTTTGACGTTGATAGTTGCCCATATCGGGAGAATGAGCATTGCGAGCAGCAGAATGATATAAAGTCCCATAATATACCTCCGTTAATTCAGTTTTTCGCCCTTTTCGAGCTTTTTGCCTCTGAGGAAGTCCTCAGTTTTCATGCGCTTCTTGCCCTCCGGCTGTACCTCGAGGAAGCGTACAGTCCTTCCGTCGCCGCACTTCACTGAGAAGTGCTTCGCATCGACTATAGCCCCATCCTCTGCACCAGGAGCAATATCGTCCGGAATTTCAGAACGGTAGACCTTTATCCGCTTACCGTCAAGCATTGCGAAGCCGGTCACTCCGCGGATAGTATTGTGTACCTCCGCAGCAGTTTTTGTAAAGTCAAGAGCGCTCATTTCCTTGCGTATCATCGGGGAGTAGCACGATTGAGCGTCGTCCTGCACCTCCGGGCGGAGCTCACCCTTTTCAATTGCCTCAAGTGTCTCCGCAAGCACCTCTCCTCCCATGACGGAAAGTCTTGCGTAAAGCTCCTCATAGATCTCATTTTCGCCTATTTCCGTCGATCTCTTTATCAGCATATCTCCGGTATCGAGCCCCTCGCTCATCTGCATCGAGGTCACGCCGGTGACCGTCTCGCCGTTCAGGAGGACCCAGTTTATCGGGGCAGCTCCCCTGTACTTCGGCAGAAGCGAAGCGTGGATGTTTATGCAGCCATGTGCCGGGAGGTCAAGTATCTCCTTCGGCAATATCTGTCCGTAGGCCGTTACTACTATAAGATCCGGAGCAATATCGTTCAAGATCTTCATTGCCTGCTCAGCATCCTCGCCCTTTCTCAGCGAAAGCGGCTGATATACCGGCAGACCGTATTCCTCCGCCGCAGACTTGACTGGTGTCGGGATCATTTTATAGCCGCGGCCCTTCGGCTTGTCAGGCTGAGTAAACACCGCTGCGACCTCATGGCTGCTTTCCGCGAGGGTTCGCAGACACGGCACGGCAAATTCCGGCGTTCCCATAAAAACGATCTTCATTTTACGCCTCCTCCGGGACGAAAAATTCCTCCACTATCTCAGTGAAAACATGGCCGTCAAGGTGGTCATTTTCGTGACACGCACACTGAGCAGCAAGGTCCTCAAAATCTCTCTCGAACCAGTTCCCATGCCTGTCCTGAGCCTTCAGACGGCACTTCTTCGGACGGGTGACATAGCCCCAGACATTCGGACAGGAGAGGCAGCCCTCCTGCACGCGCTGCTTGCCCGACCTGAGAGTGATCTCCGGATTTATCGCCTCAATGACGCCCTCCTCATCAAGATGCATGATGAAGATACGGCGGCATATTCCTATCTGCGGGGCTGCGAGGCCGACTCCCTGTGCCTTGTCAAGGGTCTCATGCATATCGTCAAGAAGCAATGCGAGCCTGTCATCGAATTTTTCCACCGGTTTGCAGACCTTGTGGAGCATTTCGTCCTTATCTGTCAGTATTTTTCTGAGTGCCATATTATCTTCCTTTCATCATACTCCCGTATCGCCGTTCATATCAGCGTAGAGCGATACGTCCTTCATTTCTCTGAGCTTTGCCGAATCCCTGAGGACTGAGCTTATGAAGCCCCTCATCGCGGCGTTGTTCTTGCATTTCATTATTATTCTCCAGCGGAATTTTCCGCCAAGCCTTCCATATGAAGCCCTGACAGGTCCCAGCACCCTTACCGGAGTGGAAGGCTGCATTTCCCGGAGATACCTGTTCATCAGCTCCAGAACTGCATCCGCAGCAAGCTTTACTGCTAATTCATCGGCCGCCGACAGGCAGAATACGCACATATCACAGACCGGCGGAAATATCATCGCCCGTCTTATTGCGATCTCCTCGCGGTAGAACCCCTCATAGTCCTGCGCTGCGGCGAGGTTCATGATATAGTGCTCCGGCATGAAGGTCTGGAGGATAGCTCTCCCCTGACGGTCGCCGCGTCCGCCGCGTCCCACGACCTGCGTGATGAGCGAGAACGTGCGCTCATAGCTGCGGAAGTCCCCCGCGTACAGAGCCTTATCGACCGAAAGCACTCCGACGAGCGTGACATTGGGGAAATCGAGCCCCTTTCCTATCATCTGTGTGCCTATCATTATGTCATACTCACCCTCGCGGAAGGCATTGAAGCCCCTCTCGTAGGAGTAACGCGAGAACGTCGTATCTGCGTCCATACGGAGCACTCTTGCCCCAGGGAAGAACACCGAAAGCTCCTCCTCGAGCTTCTGTGTGCCGAAGCCCATGCTTTTCAGGCGTTCCGAGCCGCATGAGGGACAAGTCTTCACCGGCTCGCTGACGTAGCCGCAGTAGTGGCACATCATTTTGTCGTTTTTCTTGTGATAAGTCAGCGGCACCGAGCAGTTCGGGCAATAGACCGGCTGATAGCAGTCGCAGCAGCTTACAATGGTATGGTAGCCGCGCCGGTTCAGCAGGAGTATCGTCTGTTCGCCGCGGCTGAGGTTGAGTTTCACCTCATCGACAAGCTTGCGGCTGAATTCCGAGGCATTTCCTGCCTCGCGCTCGATGTTCATGTCTATCATGCTTACCTCAGGCAGAGCGCTGCTGTGGTAGCGATTCTTCATCGTAAGCAGCCTGTAGACGCCCTTTTCGGCGAGATAATAGCTCTCTATCGAGGGCGTCGCCGAAGCAAGGAGCAGCACGGCTCCGTGAAAGGCACACCGCTGCTTTGCGATGTCACTGGTGGTATACCTGGGCGGACTGTCCGATTTGTAGGAGCGTTCGCCTTCCTCATCCATGATGATGAGACCGATATTGTCAAACGGTGCAAATACTGCGCTCCGTGTGCCGATCACAATGTCGGCTGCACCGCGTTTTATTCGCTTGTATTCGTCAAGACGCTGCCCTTGCGAGAGCCCGCTGTGGATAACGGCAACTCTTTCGCCGAACAGTGACCTGAACCTTCTTAGTACCTGCGGAGTGAGCCCTATTTCCGGGATGAGAAGCATTGCCTGTCTGCCGAGTTTTACGGTGTCGTTGATAAGCTTCTCGAAGACCGAGGTCTTGCCGCTGCCGGTAACTCCATGCAGAAGGAATACCGCCGGCTTTCTCTCAAAAAGCTGTGCCAGCACAGCATCGTGAGCCCTCTGCTGTTCTTCGGAAAGCACGGTATTTTCCGGGTCAATGCGTTCCTCCGAGCCGTCGTCGACTGCACGGAGCACCTCCATTTCGTACTCCTCCGCTGCACCGGAAGCAGCAAGCCGCTTCACCACAGCTGCGGTAACTCCGCACATATAGGCCGCCTCTCCTGCCGAGGCACTGCCGTATTCCGTGAGGAAATCAGCGACCTGCTTCTGCTTCGGAGTAAGGTCAAAGCGCTCCGGAGCTGCAAGATAGCTGTCCGTGAGCCTGACCATCCTGACCTGTGCATCGCCGACCGACTGGCGGAAGATATTATCCGAGACAAGAGCGCCCGCATCGAGCAGTTCGTCAACAAAACGCCTTCCGCTGACGCTTATATACGCCGGAAGATACTCATTCGGGTCGCCGTCGCAAACGCTCAGCTTCTCCCATAGCTCTGCCGCGCCGTCACTCAGCACTGCATCCTCCGGAAGCCTTCCCATGCGGAATTTTTCCTCAGCTCTGATGCTCATTGCCGGCGGAAGCATGGTCTTTACCGCGTCGAAATAGGTACAGAAGGTATGGCTGCGGAGGTATTCCGCAAGGCTCAGCAGTTCGCCCGAAATTACAGGCTCGCTGTCAACAAGAGCAAGCACGGACTTCAGCCTGCCCGCCCCGCCCTCACTCAGCTTCATGACAACGCCGATACGCCGCCTGTTGCCGCGCCCGAACGGGACATAGACCCGGCAGCCGCAGGCTATCCGCCCGCTCATGGCATCCGGGACAGCATAGCTGAACAGCATATCGAACGAGTATGCAGCCCCGCTTACGGCTATCTCCGCGATAAGGGGCATTATTCAGGATCTGCCGGCGCCGGATTTATTATCCTGCACTTGCCGCTTGCGATCTCCTCAACAGCGGTCTTGACAGGCTTTTCCTCGAGTGTCTCGCCCTTTGCGTAAAGTTCATCCGAGATCTGTCTTGCACGCTTTGCAACGGCTATAACGAGGGAATAGCAGCTCTCGTTCTTTGAAATTATCTGGTTTACGGCTGGTCTAAGCATTTTTAAGCACCTCATTTATAGTATTCTCCGAGTATTCCGATCTGAGCTTTTCCGCGCGCACGACCGCGAAGAAATCGCTGACGGCATCCTCAAGAGCATCATTAACGATTATGTAGTCATATTTTTCAGCAAGCGCAATTTCGCCTGCCGCCTGAGAAACTCTTTTCTCGATCACTTCATCGGTCTCGGTGCCGCGCTTTCTGAGTCTCCTGCGAAGCTCCGAAACTGAAGGGGGAGCAATGAATATCATCAATGCATCAGGGCGCTTTTCGTGTATCTTCATCGCACCCTGAACCTCGATCTCGAGGATGACATTCCTGCCCTCGCTGAGCTTTCCGTCCACCTCACTGATGAGCGTACCGTAGTAATTATCGCAGTATTCCGCGTATTCGAGAAATTCGCTGTCGGCTACCTTCTGGAGGAAATCCCCCTTGCTGAGAAAATAGTAATTGACGCCGTCCTCCTCGCCCTCACGCGGACTGCGTGTTGTTGCTGAGACAGAAACGCAGAAATTGTCGTTTTTAAGGATCTCAGCGAGCATTGTCCCCTTTCCGCAGCCGGAAGGGGCGGAAAACACAATAAGTCTCCCGTTATTCGTTTTCATCTTGTCCTCCTGTTCCGTTTATCCTTGCCGCAAGTGTTTCGGTTATCAGCGATGACAGGATAATATGTCCGCTGTCCATTATCACTACGGCGCGTGTTTTTCTTCCGTAAGTAGCATCAATAGCTCTGCCGTCCTCGCGAGCCTCCTGGACGAGGCGCTTTATCGGCGCGGATTCGGGGCTTACGATAGTGACTATCCTTTCGGCGGAGATCATGTTGCCATAGCCTATATTTATCAGCTTCATACTTTTACTCAATATTCTGTATCTGCTCGCGTATCTTTTCTATCTCAGCCTTTATATCAACAACTATCCTTGTAATGTTGATGTCCTGAGCCTTAGAGCCTATGGTATTTGCCTCACGGTTCATTTCCTGAACAATGAAATCAAGCTTTCTGCCGACCGCTTCCTCGCTCCCAAGCATTGCGCTGAGCTGGGATATATGGCTGCGGAGGCGTACAGTTTCCTCATCGACCGCGATCTTTTCGGCAAAAATGGCAGCCTCCGTGACAATTCGCTGCTCGTCGATATCCTTGCCATCGAGGACCTCGCTAAGCTTCTGGAGAAGTCTTGAACGATAGTTTTCAGCAGTTGCGGGTGCGAGCTCCTCTATTCTTGTGACCATTGCAAGGATGCTTTCAGCCTTGCTGATAACATCGTCTTTGAGCCTTTCGCCCTCGGTACACCTCATATCCACGAACTTTTCAAGTGCCTCGGAAGCGACCTCCGCAACATCATTCCAGACCTCCTCCTCGTTATCGGGAGTTTTCTGGATGCTGAAAATATCAGGGAGCTTTATGAGCTTCGAGAGCTTTATATCATCCTCCAGCCATGCTTTGCCGTTCTCTCCTAACTCATTGTTGAGAGAGCGCAAAGCGTTCACATAGCCCGCTGCGATGTCCTTATTCACCGCGATAACGGTATCCTTGCCCTCGATGGTATTGATAGTTACGTTGACCTCGACCTTGCCGCGGGATATTCCGGATTTGAGCAGAGCCTTCAGTTTTTCGTCGATATACGCATATGTGCGGGGGATCCTGGATGAATATTCGTAATATCTATGGTTGACGGAGCGGATTTCCACGAGGATATCGCGTCCGTTGAGTATCTTCTGGGCTCTTCCATAGCCCGTCATGCTTCTCAGCACATTATCGCCTTCCTTTGCATATATTTGCTACATTGCATAACTATACTATTATATTATTATACCACTAATTCTCATGAAATGCAAGCTTTTTCAGAAAAAATAAAAAGGGACGCCGGAGCGTCCCTTAAAAGTTAAATTACTTAGTAGGATCAAGTGAGGAGATAAGGTTGAGCTTGAACTGCTGGATCTTGAGAGCGTCGGCATTGGTGATACCGTCAGCCTTGCCATCAGACCAAGCAACGTCAGCATTCTTCTGACCCTTATCGCTGATACCGTCCTTCTTGCCCAGACCGTACTTGTCAGGGTTGGAAACAGACTGCATTACGAGTACAGCGTCAGCCATATTTACCTGGCCGTCGCAGTTAGCGTCACCCCAGAGGATATCAGTTGTTTCTGAGCTGTCGCCTGTTGTAGGATCCGGAAGGTCACCTGTAGCAACGTCATCCATGTAAGAAGACATCCATACAAGCGGAGCGTTCCAGTTGATAGTGATCTCGTTAACAGACCATGCCTCAGCAGAGTCAACGTAGCATCTCTGGTTTGCAAGTGTACCTCTCTTATAACCCAGACCACCGATGTACGGATCCTGCATACCTGCGCCAGGACCACCGGAAAGGATGCCCTTAGGTGCAAGCGGGAATTCAGGATCAATACCGCCAGCCCAGAATCTGTGGTGAGGATATGTAAGAGTTGTATCGCCCCAGCCAGAAACGTAGGAGAAATCAAGACCATTACGTCCGAAGATGTAGTCGAGAGCCTCTGAAGCACCGTTGAGGTACTTAGTCTCAGCAGAAGCATCGTAAGCATAAGCCATAACGATAGCGTTATTGATTACGAAGGAGTTTGAACCCCACTCATAACCGGTAACGATGATAGAGTTACCGTTCTTATCCTTACCGATATTGATATCATCAGTAAATGTAGAGCCTCTGTAAGGAATACCCATACCCTGCTT
>CAMOXW010000215.1 GCA_946629405.1 uncultured Ruminococcus sp. | reverse complement strand
TCTACGAAAACATAGAACGTAGGCAGCACAAAGACAACGCTGTCGAAGCGGTCCATAAGTCCTCCGTGACCGGGCATGATCTTGCCGTAGTCCTTGAAGCCGATCTGCCGCTTGACCATAGAAGCCGAGAGGTCGCCTATAGTGCCGATGACCGCGCAGAGCACTCCCAGCACGAACGCAAGGGCGATGCCTGCCGTGCCGAAGTCCCTGATGTGCCTGTGGCTGTCGTAAATACCGAAGGAAACGGCGAAAACGATGCCCGTAATGAGCACTCCGCCGACGAAGCCCTCGATAGTTTTCTTCGGACTGATCTCGGGGCAGAGCTTGTGCTTACCGAAGGCAACTCCGGTGAAGTAGGCTCCCGTATCAGCTATCCACGCGCCGCACAGTCCCATTATAAGGAGGAACAATCCGTGCCGCGAGCTGCACCTGTCGATGCGGACCATAGTGGTCATAGCCTGCGGGACGAGGCACATTGCTGCGAGGGCGAAAAATACCTGCTCATAGCGGATATCCTTGTGCTTTCTCAGCCATGTCACAAAAACGATAAATGCTGCACAGAGGGTTACTGCAAAAGCAACAAGAGTTACAGAACCGTCCTTTTCAATGATTTTCTTATGTGATTCGCGGTAATAGAAATGCTCGTAGATAAAGGGCATAGCGATGCCGCACGCCTCTGATGCGAGGAGTACCTGGAGGCATTTTTCCAGCTTCACAGCGCGCAGGAGCTCAAAGAGCATCACAGCGATCATCGCTGCCACGGCAACGGGCAGCACGATAGTGTCGTGGAAAATGAACACCACGACCATTATCGCCACGCCGACCGCTCCTGAAATTATACGGGTAAGCATCAGACACCTCCGAAGCGGCGCTGTCTTCTGCCGAATTCGATGAGAGCCTTGTCGAGCTCCTCGTTGGTGAAATCCGGCCAGAGGATGTCGGTGAAGTAATACTCAGCGTAGGCGCTCTGCCAGATGAGGAAGTTGGAAAGTCTCTGCTCGCCGCTCGGGCGGATAACGAGGTCAACGTCCGGATATCCGGCGGAATAGAGGTTATCGTTCACAGATTTCTCGGTGATATCCTCGGGGCGTATCTCGCCGTTTACAGCCTTTTGCGCGAGTATCCTCGCAGCGCGGGCGAGCTCATCGCGGCCGCCGTAATTGATAGCCATAAGGATAGTCATTTCGGTGAAGTCCTTTGAATCGCGCTCAACGCGCTCCATTTTCTCGCGGAGCTTGTCGCTGAACGCGCTCTTGTCGCCGAGGAAGACCATGCGGGTATTCTCGCAGAGGAATTCGTCAACGTCGTCGAGGTACTTGTCGAACAGGCCCATGAGCGCCTCGACCTCCTCCTTCGGACGCTGCCAGTTCTCGGTGGAGAAGGCGTAGAAGGAGATACATTTCAGGCCAATATCCTTGCAGTGGCGGACGATACTGCGGTAGTTCTTTGCGCCCTCGCGGTGGCCGAACTGTCTGGGGAGGCCGCGTTTTTTCGCCCATCTGCCGTTGCCGTCCATGATGAAGGCGACGTGCTCGGGGAGTTTTTCGGGGAGAGCGAGCTCAGTCTCAGTTTTCTTACCAAATAAAGCCATATTTCACCTTAAACCGTCATAATTTCCTTTTCCTTGGCAGCGACGGACTTGTCAGCCTCAGCGCAGCACTTGTCAGTGATATCCTGCACTTTTTTCTCGCAGTCCTTGAGGTCGTCCTCGGTAATCTCGGAATTTTTCTGCATTTTTTTGAGCTTGTCCATAGTATCGCGGCGGATAGAGCGGATAGTGACCTTGCACTCCTCGCCGTACTTCTTGACGGTCTTGCAGAGCTCCTTACGTCTTTCCTCGGTGAGCTGGGGGAAGGCGAGGCGGATAACGCTGCCGTCGTTGGTGGGGTTGATGCCGATATCGGAAGCCTGGATAGCCTTCTCGATGAGCTTGAGGGTAGACTTGTCCCACGGCTGGATAACGAGGATAGTAGCCTGTGAAACGGAAACGGCAGCCATCTGGTTCACGGGAGTGGGGGAGCCGTAATAGTCAACGAGCACCTTGTCGAGGACGGCAGGATTAGCTCTCCCGGCGCGGATAGCGGCGAATTCATTTCCGAGAGCGTTGAGGCTCTTGTTCATTTTTTCCTTGGCAGAATTGATAGTATCTTTCATTGGTAAACATCCTTTCAGGTTGAAAATAATAGTGCAGGCTCAGTCCTCGTAAACGACAGTACCGACATTTCCGCCCATAACGGCGTCGAAGATATTGTCGGGGCGGCTGAGGTCGAAGACGAGCATCTTCATCTTATTGTCGCGGCACATAGCGGCAGCAGTGCTGTCCATAACGCCGAGTTCCTCGCCGATGACCTGCGAGAAGGTGAGCTTCTCGAACTTCTTTGCATCGGGGAATTTGTGGGGGTCCTTATCGTAAACGCCGTCAACGAGGGTAGCCTTGAGGAAGATATCGGCCTCGATCTCGACAGCACGGAGTGAAGCGGCAGTATCGGTCGAAAAGAAGGGATTTCCGGTACCGCAGCCGAAGATGACTACCCTTCCCTTTTCGAGGTGGCGGACAGCTCTGTTGCGGATGTAGGGCTCAGCGACCTGCTGCATACTGATAGCGGTCTGGACTCTGACATCGCAGCCGAGGGATTCGAGGACATCGGCGAGTGCGAGGGCGTTCATAGCAGTCGCGAGCATACCGATATGATCTGCGCGGGTCCTGTCCATAGCGCCGCTTGACCTGCCTCTCCAGAAGTTTCCTCCGCCGACGACAACGCCGACCTGAACGCCGGCATCGACGCATTTTCTGATACTTTTGCAAATCTCGGTGATAACATTATAATCAAGTCCTGTTTTTTTGTCACCGGCAAGAGCCTCGCCGCTGACCTTGAGTAAGATTCTCTTAAATATTGGTTCCATATCGCACCTCACAAAAAAATATCTACATATATTTTACACTAAAAATCAGGATATGTAAAGTAGATTTTCTGAAAAAAAGCGATTTCGGCTAATTTTTTCATTTATTTACCTAACTTTGGAAACAGCGGGGCAGTATTTGGTGATATTTCACAATTTTACAGCGATAAATTCTCTGATTTTCGCTGCCACTGAATATTGACATTATCCGCATTCCGTGTTATAATAATTAAGCTGGTTACTTAACACGAAGTTCAGCTCATACGGAGAGGTATCGAAGCGGTCATAACGAGGCGGTCTTGAAAACCGTTTGACTTAACGGTCACGTGGGTTCGAATCCCACCCTCTCCGCCAACATAGTGACGCTGTGTCAACCCTGAGACAAGCGGCTTCATCCGCAAGCGGCAGTCACGTTCATATCTTGCGGCGCAATGCGCCGGACTGCGGATTTACCCAAGTGGTGAAGGGGCTCCCCTGCTAAGGGAGTAGGTCGGGAAACCGGCGCGAGAGTTCAAATCTCTCAATCCGCGCCAAGCGGATATATGTCCGCAATCAACGGATGGAGAAAACTT
>CAMOXW010000214.1 GCA_946629405.1 uncultured Ruminococcus sp. | reverse complement strand
TTTTCACAGACCACTACATCTGCGGAAACTTCTACAAAAGCGTTTGGGCAATAACTGAATATCCGCCTACTACGGACGAATCAACGATACTTGCACATCTTGCAGACAAGAACGGTATAACGCTGAGAATATACAACAGGCTCGTAACGAGCATGGAGCAAAAAACTATCTTACAACAGGCAATGCGAAAAAATCATATGATGTCCACCACAAATGATGTCAATGAAAATGTAAAAGCCGAGGGTAATATGAGCGATATTATCAATTTGCTTTCGGAGCTTCGACACAATAAAGAGTCGCTGCTTCACACGGCTGTTTTTATTGAAATAAAGGCAAATACGGAAGATAAGCTGAGAGAATTACAGGCAGATGTCAGTATGGAATTAACGAGGTCGAAAATCAATGTGGACAGACTTCTGCTCCGTCAGCGTGAGGGCTTTCTGTCGGTACTGCCATGCGGAAGTAATGTGTTTTCCTCGCAGTATGAGCGAGTGATACCGGCAAGCTCCTCGGCAAATCTCTATCCCCTTAACTATTCGGGCAAGACCGATGAGAACGGCTTCTACCTCGGACGGGATAAGTACGGCAGCAACATTCTTGTGGACTTCGACAAGCGTACTGATGACAAGACCAACAGCAATATACTCATTCTCGGCAACAGCGGTCAGGGTAAAAGCTATCTGATGAAGCTCCTGCTGTGCAATCTCCGTGAATCGAGAAAGTCGGTTCTTGTGCTTGATCCCGAAAGTGAATATCACGATTTATGTGATAACCTCGGCGGTACTTACATCGACATGATGTCGGGAGAATATATGATAAATCCCCTTGAGCCTAAGTCATGGGGCGATGCAGAAAAAGAACAGGACGCTCCCGAAGCCTTCCGCAGAGTTACAAGATTAAGTCAGCATATATCCTATCTCAAGGACTTTTTCAGAGCATACAAGGACTTCACCGACAGCGAGATAGACACGGTCGAAATTATGCTCATGAAGCTGTATGCGAGGTTTGGCATTGACGATACCACTGATTTCAGCAGGCTGTCCGCCGAGGATTATCCTACTATGGAGGATTTGTATGAGTTGACCGAAAAGGAGTTCAAGGCTTATGACAGAGAGAAAAAGAATCTGTTCACAGAGGATATGCTCCAGAATATCTGTCTCGGAATTTACTCCATGTGCAGAGGTGCTGAGAGTCAGTATTTCAACGGTCACACCAATATCCGTGATGCTGAGTTTATCTGTTTCGGAGTCAAGGGACTTATGGATACCAATAAACGCCTTAAAGATACGCTGCTTTTCAATATACTTTCGTTCATGTCAAATCAGCTTTTAGGTAAGGGCAATACTGTAGCGGCGGTCGATGAACTGTACCTCTTCCTGACAAATATGACAGCGATTGAATACATCCGCAACGGCATGAAGCGTGTGCGTAAAAAGGAATCCTCGTTTATTCTGGCAAGTCAGAATATCGAGGATTTTTTGCTGCCTCAGATAAGGGAGTTCACAAAGCCGCTGTTCAGCATACCGACTTACAGCTTCCTGTTTCACCCCGGAAATATCTCCCCTGTGGAGTTCATGGAGGTCTTGCAGCTCCTTGAATCCGAGTACAACCACATCTGTTACTCCGAGCGAGGCACCTGTGTATTCCGCTGCGGCAACGAGAGGTATCTGTTACAGGTTCACGCTCCTGCTCACAAAGAAGTGCTGTTCGGAAAGGCAGGAGGAAGATAACGGCTTGATTATTACTTGCGTGTGTGGTATAATAGAATAAAGTCGGAACGGAGGCGATAAAAATGAATTTCACTCTGATGCAGAAAGACCACAAGGTCTTAGAGCTTGATATAGCTAAGGACGGCTCAAAGATAGACAAAATAGGTGAAATATATAACGCAGCGAGAATACCTGTTGGTACGCTCATGACAGACAGTGGAAGCATATGCGAAACCTTAAACCACTGGTGGAAAAGGCGATCTATCCCTGTTAGCCGCAGCGGACTTGCAAAAGCTTTAAGAGTACTTGATGTCAGTACTCCTCATGAGCTTCTGATCAAGTGCTTCGGACTCAGCCTGTCGGATCAGTACTGGGTAAAGCCGACTGATTCGGATATTACTTGGGAGAAGATAAACTTCTTTGACAATGATTTTTCTGAAGATGTCGGTGAGATACTGTTCGGGAACAAGCCTAAAAGCGAAAGTCTTGATATGATGTCTCCCGATTGCACCGCCGATGGATATCAGAAGAAAAAATGGAAGATAATAGACGGAAAGCGCTGCCTTATAAAGGGTGGAGCGAACTTCTTTCAGGAGCCTTTCAATGAGGTAATAGCATCATTGATCGCCGAAAGGCTTGGGATAACTCATGTAGAATACCGCATTGCATTCGAGGGCGACAAGCATACTCCTGTGAGCGTGTGCGAGGACTTCATTACAAGAGATACAGAGCTTGTAACGGCAGGGGCAATAGCCAAAGCACTTCCGTACAATAAGGACGAAAGCAAGTATGAGCACTTTCTGAAATGCTGTGAAAAGCTGGGAATCCCGAATGCTCAGGAAAGTCTTGATGAGATGATAGTGCTTGACTATCTGATTGCAAATCAGGACAGGCACATGGGAAATTTCGGTGCTGTGCGAAACGCAGATACACTTGAATATCTGTGTATGTCACCGATATTCGACTGCGGAACAAGTCTCAGGTATGACACTCCTGCGGTATATATTGAGCCTGACCTGAATGTAGAATCGCAGCCGTTTGCAGGCTTTCACAATGAACAGATAAGGCTTGTGAAGCACCCCGAACGCTTTGACCTCAGCCTGCTTGACGGAATAGACAGCGAGATCAGAAAACTTCTTTCCGAGCCGAGGGCAATGGCATATATCGATATCTCAAGAGCGGATAAGCTCATTGATGTGGTAATGACAAGGATAGAAATGCTTCGTGAGCAGTTTCAGAGCATGGGCTGTTCCGAGGATGAATCCCTAAATCAGAATATGACAATACAATAAATGTTGGATTTACAGAGCTGCCGAAAGGCGGCTCTTTCTTTTTTATGGAGGTAAAATGAAGAAATTACTGATAGAATCAGCTATGAGGCTCTTAGTAAACAAGGATTCCCGACGCAAGATTTTTATAGCTGTCGGCAGTGTTGCAGTGGGATTTTTAATTCTTATGTTTCTGCCAGTGGCATTGCTGTCCGGCATTGCGAACAGGGACAGCGGCAGCAGTGGCATAAGCGAGGAGCTTGACTCAGATGTTCGGATAGTTGAAGCTATGGCGGAGATAGGCTTGCAGGAGCAGACACCAAAGGCACAGCTGATATATACGCTCTATTTCATCAGAACTCCCCTTGAAGATTTCACAGGCTATGCCAATATGTTTACTTTCTCCGATGATGAAACACTGATAGAAAATATAAATGGATACTTCGGTCTGAATATTGATTATCATGAGTATTCTGGCTTTTATCGTATGTTGATGAACGCATCCATAAGCGAGTATTTTTTCACGAATACAAGTTGTAAAAATTCTGATGATTTAGCTGCTTGGTGTAGGAATGCATACGCTTCCGATTGGGTATATGCGGATAATTCATACGGCGAATCTGTCGGTGAGAATGGCGTCCGGAGTGCTGATAATGTCGGTCTTATCATGGGGTATCTGAGGTATGATACGCAAAATAAATCGTTCAGTACAGATATTGATACGCTGGTATACACAGAGCAGGGCGGCATTAATACCATGCCCGATGTGCAGGGAGTTGGAGTATACAACGGCTCTGATTTCGGAATTTACATCGGCAGTGGTGAAGTCGT
>CAMOXW010000213.1 GCA_946629405.1 uncultured Ruminococcus sp. | reverse complement strand
CTGTTCTGCGGCGGTGTGACAGATATGGGCGATATCAAGGGAGATCCCGTATTGCAAAAAGCGTTTGATATGGGCAGAAAAATATAATTTATACGGAGGTAATATTATGTTAGGATATTTCAGCTATCACAACCCGACAAAGCTGTATTTTGGTGAGGAGTCCCTCGGCTTTCTCAAAGACGAGGTGAAAAAGTACGGTGAGAATATCCTGCTCGTTTACGGCGGAGGTTCTATCAAAAAAAGCGGACTGTATGACGAGATCACAGCCATTCTTAAAGAATGCGGCAAGAATGTTGCCGAGGTTTCTGGCGTTATGCCGAATCCGACAGTAGACAAGCTGAGGGAGGGCGTGAAGATCGCCCGTGAGAATAAGACAGATTTTATCCTTGCTGTCGGCGGCGGCTCTGTTTGTGACTACTCAAAGGCGGTTTCGGTCTCTGTTCACTGCGATGATGACCCGTGGGATAAATACTATATCCGTTTTGAAGAGCCGTCCTGCGAGATAGTTCCTGTAGGGTGTGTACTGACAATGGCGGGTACGGGTTCTGAAATGAATGCAGGCTCTGTCATCACAAATCACGATGCAAAGCTGAAGATAGGTCATGTTTTCGGAGAGGAAGTAATGCCGAAGTTTTCGATCCTCAATCCGAAATATACAATGACACTTCCGAAGTATCAGATGACGGCAGGCATTTACGACATCATGAACCATATCTGCGAACAGTATTTTTCCGGCGAGGACGATAATACCTCCGACTATATCAGCGAGGGACTTATGAGAGGTCTTATCCACGCAAGCCGCATTGCCGTGAAGGACCCTCAGAACTATGAAGCCCGTTCCAACATAATGTGGACAGCGACATGGGCTCTCAATACTCTCATTTCACGGGGCAAATCCACCGACTGGATGGTACATATGCTCGGTCAGGCGGTAGGTGCTTATACTGATGCGACCCACGGAATGACCCTTGCGGCGGTATCACTGCCGTACTACAGATATATCATGCCTTACGGTCTGAAAAAGTTTGCAAGATTTGCTAAAGAGGTATGGGGCATATCGGCAGAGGGCAAGTCCGATGAACAGCTTGCAGGAGAAGGTCTTACAGCAATGGAAGGCTGGATGAAGGAGTTAGGTCTGACTATGACGATCTCAGAGCTGGGTGTGACCGATGATATGATCGAAGGTATTGCCGATGCAACACTTATTCTTGACGGCGGGTACAAGGTGCTTGACCGTGACGAGGTAGTAGGCATTCTGAAAGCAAGTATGTGATAAAGACAGGAGGCAGGCGTATGAAAAGAGCGAGGATAGTTCTGATAGCTGTCATAATTGTTATAACAGCGGCTGTGATATGCTTTTTTCTGTTCAGAAAAGAAAAGCCCTCAGATAAACGGATGACCGTCACGGTGAACGGCAGGAGCTTTTCGGCGGTCCTTTACGATAACAAAACAGCTGATGAGCTGTACACCCGTCTGCCCTTAGAGCTTGAAATGAATGAACTGAATGGCAATGAGAAATTCTACAATTTCAGCGACAGCTTCACCACAAGCAGCAAGCTTGCAGGGCATATCAGCAAGGGTGATATAAAGCTGTACGGCGACGATTGTCTTGTGCTGTTTTATGACAGCTTTTCAAGCGGATATTCATATACCAATATCGGATATATCGAGGACGTTAGCGGTCTTGAAGAAGCGCTGGGAACAGGGAATGTAACTGTCAGTTTTTCTGCCGATCCTGAAAGCCGCACGGACATTTCCGACACAAGCTCGGCGGTAAGTGAACCTGTTTCTGCAGCCGCAACCACTAAGCAGATAACGACTGCTGTTACTTCTTCTACCGATTTACAGACTACGACTGCTACAAAAATGACAACTACAAAACCTACAACAACTGTGAAGCAGACCACAGCTTCCGCCGAACCGATAGTGACCGAGCCGCCTGCTGAGAGCGAAGAACAAATTACAACTGAGAGTGCTCCTAAGGAGGAGTCAGCATTGAAAATGGAGATAGCAGGAACACCCGTTACTGTCGATTGGGAAGATAATGAATCTGTCGAGGCACTGAAGGAGCTATGCAAAGACGGCGGACTAACTATTGATATGTCAATGTACGGCGGCTTTGAGCAGGTAGGTCCCATCGGCACAAGCCTGCCGAGAAATGATGTGCAGATCACAACCAGCTCGGGGGATATCGTGCTTTATTCGGGAGATCAGATAGTGGTGTTTTACGGTTCAAATTCATGGAGCTATACGAAGCTCGGTCACATCACAGACAGCTCGGGATATACTATGGAGGAACTGCTCGGTAACGGAGATATTTCGATTAAGATCAGTTTATCATAATAGAGTTAGAGGTAACAGCAATGACTAATTTACCAAAGGTCAGCCATGTTGAGGACGCTGTAAAGGCGGCTAATATCACCCTTACCGCCGAAGAGGCAAGGGAGCTTGAAAGCGTTGCCGACAGCCTCGGACTGAATGTTGTCCGTATGTGGGAAAAGGAAATGAAATGAGGGCGGTTTTGAAAAATCACAGGGGTGTGAAAGTTTTGCTCATTTGTTTGATATTTTTCACTTGCTGGAAGCACCGCCTGCGGAGCAGCTCCTTTTATGCTGTCTACGGAATTGATAATTTCTGTACCTTTGTGGTATCATAATATAAAGCTTTAAAGGGAAGGGCTATCTCCTCCGTGAACGTGTGACGGAAGGCATAGCCCTGATTTTTTCGTGATCATATTCAATTAGTTGTATTCCTCTCT
>CAMOXW010000212.1 GCA_946629405.1 uncultured Ruminococcus sp. | reverse complement strand
TGACACCGCCTGCGCTTTTGCAATGAAGCTGACCGATAAGGAGAGCCACATACCTATCCCGACACGATTGGCTGATCTGGAGACTCATATTGCAAGGGAAGCAGAGAGAGGTTAACAAGGAAACATAAAGCTCTGAGCACTTGTCCAAAACGGCAGGTGCTTTTTTTGCTCTTTGCAAATGGCTATATATAGCGGAGTGTCCACAGTTTTCCTCCAATATTAAGAAAAAAACTCGCCCGTGAAGGGCGAGCAGTTAATAATCATTTCAAGAAAGTGCGTAAATTCGCCATGTGCTCAGCTTGGAGCTGGTCTGTGACATGAGCATACAGGTCAAGGCTTATCTGAATAGAGCTGTGACCGAGCAGTCTGCTTAGCGTTTTTATATCCGTGTGAAAAATCAGTGTATCATCCGGAATAATCCATAGAATTCACCCGAATAGTATGTATATTTGATACAGTTTTTATATTTTTGATAGAAAAATATTGACATATCAGATATATTGTGGTAATATATTATTCAAAGCAGCCGACTTGCGGCCGCTCAGGGGTGGAAGGGGTTAATCTGTATGATCGTAAGCATATCAGCTTTGGTATCAAAAAATATACGGCGGTTAACTTCGTCCGTATCTCATATTTGTATAGAAGCGTATTCCATAGGATAAGTGCGTCCTGTGGAATACGCTTTTAAATTTTTAACAAGGAGGCGAATACAATGGATCATATGTAGCTTCACAGCAAAACAATGAAATGATATGAAAAGGAGGTTTAGCCATGAAAAAGAGATCACGCTTTCTTTCGATGATTACAGCTGTAATGATGGCTGCATCAATGCTGCCGGCATACGGTTCACAGCTTGCGGCTTCTGCATCATCATCGGAAAAAAGCACAACAAATCTGACAATCGACTTCAACTACTGAAAAGACAATAATATCTCCACACCGGAGGATACCCTGAAACAGCTCGGAGCGAAAAGCATAAGTTCAAAAGGGGATATGAGCCAGTCTGAATGGGAAGCGCTCTATAATCAGTTACAATGGAAGGACGCTGACCACTGGACCGTGAATCACCCTGAAAAAGGTGACATTCGTGCCTTGCTTACTGATAAGGACAGCAAATACATTCGCCTGACAAAAGACGATTACACGACCTACGCTGCCCGGACAAAGTGGGAAACGATAAAGATCACGGAAGACAAGGTACTTGACCTTAACGGCCATACCTTCGAGATCAGATATGACCGCAACCGCAACAATGATATGTGGAACAGATATCAGAATGATTTCCCGGACGTTCACTACTGCACCGCATTTGAGATAACAAACGGCGCTACACTGACTATTATCGACTCATCCGAATGGCGCAACAGAGATACCGGACAGCCGCGCGGAACAGGCAGGATCGCATTTACTGCATATATGATCGACCCGTATAAGTACGAGATCAAATTCAATACCACCCGCGACCTCTTTCACGTTGATGACGGAAGTCTTGTTATCTACGGCGGAACTTTTCAGGCCGGAAGAACAAAACAGCAGGTCAAGAAAAACTTCAGCATAGAAAAGCTCATAACGACTATCGGTACGGCTGTTGAGTTAGGTGTAAGCGTTGCCGAGTATGCAACAGGTCTGAACGTTGCTGTAGGAGAATACGAGGACGAGCTCAAAGCTGCTGCGAAAAAGGCGGCTCTTGAAGCTGATGAAACAAATGGCAAAGATGACCACAAGGACGAAGACCCTTCTACCAAGAAAAGAGACGGTACAAATCTTAACGCCTCCAAGGACTCTGATGATAAGAAAGCAGGTCCGGGCGGCGCGGAAGACCGCAACTCTACTATCGGCGAAAAGGCGAAAGAGAAAGGTGACGAAGACAACAAAACTAATGACAAGAAGAATGCCAAGGACGATACCAACACCAAGCTTGCTGAGGCACAGAACAAGATAGTCAAGCAGGCTACCGGCAAGGACGGCATCATGAGTATCGTTGACAACTGCTTTGCACTCGGCCAGAGCATTGCAAGCATGGTCGGCACTGATAACAAGACCCGTATTACACAGAGTATCAAGGGAACTGTTGTAAAGGTCGGCAATCAGGGTACATTCGTCTCATACGGCGGTACCTACAAGGGCTACGGTTCGACCCAGAATGTCCGCAATGCCACGATCGAGGTAAATGTTCAGCCGGGTACGACCGGCAGAAATGTATTTGACAAGACCAAGAACATCGGCGGCCTTGCGTACATTTACGGCGGAACATTTGAAGCATACAACGGCGCAAACGTATTCAATATGGTCATCGAAAATCTGGATCTGCAGAGAGTCGAGGATCATTTTAAAGGTTCAAGCGGTTCAACTGCTGGAAGCGGATACTATATCGACAACAGTGAGACCGGCGGAGTTGAGGTCCTCTACTACGAGAACCAGAGAGCCATTGCCGAAGGCGAAGATGTCGAACCTGTTCCGATAAACACTGCGAACGTTCAGGTGCGCGGCGGTGTTTTCCGCTGCTTCTATGACCTTATGAACGTTGCCCCGAAGAAGGAGGACGACGAGGAGAATTTCCGCAAGTTCCCCGGAACGATGGGTACGGTAAACCTCGGTGTCGAGTCCTACAACAGCGACCTTATCCAGGACGGACGTATCCAGATCGTTGACAGATACGGAGCAGGTGCGCTCGTGCTTCTTGACGAACAGAGCAGCGAGGAGGCAGACGGAAACGGACTTTACCACTACCGTCTGTACCGCGGAGACACCGAGCTTCGCGCAAGCTCATACCTTGAGGTCTATCCTAACAAAAAGGTCATGACAAACTCCTCACACTCAATGCAGCTCTGCACCTATGATGGTACAGGCAAGAGCACTCTCAGCGTTCTCCAGGAGGACGATGGCAACATTCGCGCCCCATACAGACAGACCGAGAACTATTTCGATTTCCAGATAGACGACCCCAACAACAACAGGTGGTCTGTAATGCCGAATTTCCGTCACTCAGCATCAGGTCAGATGGACGTATACGGAGAAGAAATAGCAAACTCTGAGGTATGGTATTACCCTGTTCCAAGAAAAGCAGGTACCGGTGAACCGATCGGTGATATCCCATATGCCCATACAATAAAAAATACGGATGGTTCACCATTGATGACCACATATTGGTCAAGACTGCGTACAGAACTCATATTCTTCACCTATAAGGTGTACCGTGTTGACCCGCTCACACGCGAGAATATCAGCGAATCCAAGGTGTTCGGCGTGGACGAGCCACTCATATCGGTCCGCTACGGTGCACAGATGGACGATGCTCTCAGATGCAAGCTCCCGCTCAAGGAAGTCGAGGCTCAGATAAAGAATCGCCGTCCCGGTGAATGGAAGGGCTATCAGCAGGGAGAGATGTACCGTATCGTGCTCAGTATCGACCAGAGCATGGGTATGTTCTATGACGGCAAAGAGTTCGTCAACAGACTCCCTGATGCACACTGCGAATCCACTATCCTTTTCCGCTGCTATGCCGCAAGTGAGACCAAGGATATAGACACGGAGCAGAATATAAACGATTTCACCCCCGTTCAGTTTGATCTCAAGGAGGTCCCCTACGAGGATTCTGTTTCGGGAAGAACATACATGGCTCCTGTTGTAAACGCAGGCAAAACAGCAAATGTCCATATTTTAAACGGAAAAGCAGGTATGACTGACTACAGAGGCGACGTAAAGGTATTCGACCTGTATTACCAGTGGTGGGAGGTAGAAGAAGACGGCACTCCTGTCAGAATGATCGCAGGTACCGATAATATCTACGACAAGAGCAAGGGCACTCCCAAGAGCGAACATGATCCGTCACACTGGAATGTCGGCAAGGACGGCAAGACCTATGTCAACACCCTTGCACCTGATACCCCGAACGCTTCGCTTTACGGCGAGAACGGACTCCCGAAAAACAAGCTCGACTGGACAGACAAGATGCTCCATATGTACAGTCAGGAGCTCACTAACAAGACGGAACTGACACTCGACGGAACAGATAATCTTTATCTCGGAAACAACAAGATATTCGCCACAAATACCGACAGCTGCTACATTCCCGAGGAAATGGCAGGAAAGTATATCCAGGTCAAGGTCATAGCGCATAATATCGAATGGCCTATGGCTTATGATGAGATGCAGACATTCAAGTCGCATATTGTCAAGGTCGGCGGCGAAGTCAAGGAGCTCAGCGGCGAGATCAGCACTAAATACTCCAACGGCAAGAACTATGCAGCATACGATCAGCCTGCCGTTATTTCACTCGGCAGCTTTGACGGTCTGTATTCATCTGAGAATATAAGCAGTGTACAGTTCTTCTCAGGCTCCGTGAGCTCAGAGGAGTTCACCAGCCTCAACACAAATGATTTCAAAAAAGTGCCTTCTGTAAAGTATCCGGACGATTTCTATGAGAAGGACTATAATTGTGAAAAGATAATTCCTTCTGAACGCGCCTGCTATGCTGTTGTAAAAACCGACAAGGGCAGAACGCTGAAAACGCCGGTGAAGAACATCAGCTACGAAAAGGAAGCAAAGGACATAAGGATAGTCGGTGAGGCTTCACAGACATTCAAACTCTCCGATATAACCAGCGGCAAGCATGACAATGGTGTCTGGACATTCACACCTGAACCCTACAGCGCTTCCATGGGCTTCAATTTCAGCACCTATACCTCCACTGATAAGGATATCGTTACGCTCGATGTGAACGGACGATTACACTTCGGCGGAAAAGCAGGAAATGCAGCTGTCACAGTCAAGAGCCCGACCGGCAAAGATGTTACAGTTGATGTTACTGTTATCAATGACTATGATTTCTTCGAGGTAAGCGGCATCGACGCTCCTGTTCCCGGTGAAAATTTCGACCGCACAGCGGAAGTTCCCGAGGGAGCACCTTACCATGTCAAGGAAGTAAACTGGTATGAGAATACAAGGAGCTGGTTAGCTGGTATTCCGCAATCTCACGATGATACCCCGGAATACGGCCATGCCTACATGGTAGAGGTATGCCTCGAATCAAACGATTACTGTACATCAGACTTTTCAGCAGACTATAGCTTTACTGTAGGACTGCCGGACGGCACAACTGAAACGATCAACGGTGAGCATATACTTCAGGGCGGTCAGCAGTTCTGGATCAGCTACAGGTATGATGCAATGAAAGATCCTGCCGCAGACACTATCAAGGAAGTTCATCTCGACTTCCCCACTGTTGTACCGGAGGGCGTATACTTTGACGAATGGCTCGAAGAGAATGTGAGATTCTACACAAACGTTCAGGACGACGGTTTTGAGGCTGAGATAAGCCCCGCTTACGGCGAGGACTATCAGGACATATGCTATGCGTATGGCTACACTGATGCAGCGGACATCGCAACATTCATCAAGGGCGTGCAGACAGGTCTTTCAGTCAAGATAAAGGTACCGGACGATCTTGAAAGAAAGGGCTACGGCGTTGACAGCGATGTAAAGATCATCATAAACGGCGAGGAGACCGGTCACATTTCGTGGTCGTCAGAAGATACCCTTTTGTGTGAGGCTCTTGATTCGCTGACTGTTACAGACGGCACTCCCGATCTCAGCTATCCCGAATTCAGGTGGAAGGACTATAACCTTGTAGTAGGCGAGACATTTGCTCTGGAGGACCTCATCGAGAACGCTTCCCCAAACATGAACCTTTATCTGACAGGCTTCGGCGGAACTCTTGATGCCGATTCTGTCGTCACCTATGACCTAAGCGAAGGAACGATCACCCCTATCAAGGCAGTTCAGTCTCCTCTGTATGTGAATTACCTGCTTGAATATGACATGAACCATGACGGTATATGTGAATTCAAGCGAAACGCTTCTCTCTACTTTAGTGAGATCTACGCGACAGAGGAAGATGTTCCGGAGAATACAAAGACTGAAAAGAATATAAGTGTCAAAGTCCTCGATCCGGAAGGAACAGAGGCATATTCTGACAGCTGTAAGTATCTTGACAAGCTCAGTATCCCGGAAGTGGAAAATGCCTTTATATCAAATATTTACGATTCGGCAGATGAGCCTGTATACGGACTTTCACTCAGATACGGCGCAGACCGTATCTCAGCAAGTTTCAAGGACGGCGAAAGCTATACAGTAAAGACTGTATCCGCAGACAATATCGTGACCTGCGCCGGTGCGGATTCTGTTTACGCATATGTAAACGATGCTGACGGACACATGGTAGACGGTATCGCACTCTCAGTAGACGGTATACACTTTGTATTGGGCGACCGCATAGCAGGACTTACTCCCGGCACAGACTATACGCTGTATTACAGGCAGGGTGCAAACGGAAGTGTTTATACCACCAAGGTCCACACCGCAAGCAAGGACTACGGCGTATATATCGGCAGACAGGCAGTTACAGACGAAAACACCGGCGATCTTGAGCGTGACGGCTGGCATTACGATCCCGAAACAAAAACTCTTACCCTGAAAAACTTAAAGCTCAGGGATTACGGTTCAGTTGCCTTTGTTGAGACTTTGGCAGGATACACCATGAAATACGATGCTGTCATCGTATCAAAGCAGGAACTCAATCTCGAGCTGATCGGCGATAACGAGATCGAAGGAATATCCAACTCCATAGAACCCGATATCGTATATGCAGAGAAAGACCTTACTGTGACCGGAAACGGAAACATAACACTTCGCAACGCTTCATCAGGTTTCGTATCACATACAAGCGATATATACCTTAACGGAACCGGCAGACAGGTGTTTGAAGAAACAATCAATACATATGAAGCCTATAAAGGTACGATTTACTATTCAAACGGCACTGTAGAGTACAAATGCGGCGTTAAGGAGATCGACGGTAATAATTATCTTACCGGCAGCTTTATTTCTAAAAATGACGTTGACAGGCTCGACTTTACAAAGAGCACACATACCCTGAAGATACAAGTAGGCGATGCAGACGGCAGCTTCACAACTGTTACGGAAGACAGTTTCCGCGAACAGATCAAGGAACACAACTTACATGTCCGCATCACTCCTATCCACACTGACGCAAATAAGGTTATGAAGGCTGAATATCTGGCTTCAGGCTCATGTGAAGAAGGCGCTGAATACTACTATGTCTGCGAATGCGGACATATCGGCTCTGCTGCCTATAAAGCTGAAGCACACGAACACAACATGACTCACTGCGAAGGAAAACCTGCGGATTGCTTCAATGACGGCTGGGAAGCTTACGATGTCTGCGAAGACTGCGGCTATTCCACATACAAGGCTATACCCGCAGCGGGACACAAGCTCGTTCATCACAGCGCAGCGGAAGCTTCATGCACAGAAAACGGCAAGGCTGAATACTGGTCATGCGAAAACTGCGGTGAACTCTTTGCTGACGATAAGGGTACGGTACCTGCCGCAGAAGAAGAACTTATTATCCCGGCTGCAGGTCATAGCTGGATCCACCACAATGCAGAAGCTCCGACTTGTACAGAGGACGGCTCTATCGAGTATTGGACCTGTGAGCATTGCGGACTCATCAGCTCAGACAGTGAGGGTATGGTAATTATCACTTCGGAAGAAACGATAATCGAGCATACCGGCCATATCTGGAGCGAGTGGGTCATCACCAGGGAGCCTACTGCAACGGAAGAAGGCGAGGAGACCCGCATCTGCGAGGGCTGCGGCGAAAAAGAGACCAGAAGCATCGCAAAGCTTGAAGTTTTGACAACTACATCTACTACAACTACGACCACATCTACTACAACCACCTCAACTTCGACAAGTTCGACCACAAGCACGACTACAACTTCGACAAGTTCGACCACAAGCACGACTACGACAACTCTGCCGTTTGAGGCAGTCGAAGACGAAAGAGTGATAGGCACATGGGAGCTTTACAAGTATGTAGACAATGAGTCCGGAAATACCAGCGAGGTAAACACGGAAGAGATAAGCTACAGCTTTAAGTTCACCAATGATTTCAAGTGTATTGTCACTATTGAAAACAAGACAGAAGGCACCTCTAAGACGACCGAATGCTGGTGGACTGCTTCCGAAGCTGAGACCGGCGGAAAAGACAGGATACTCATTGTCAACGCCGAAGATACGAACGAAAAAATGATCGCTGACATAGACGGTGATGAGCTTTCATTCGGTTTCCTCCAGATGGAAAACACAACGGCTTACATGAAGAAGAAGCCTGCTGAAAAGTT
>CAMOXW010000211.1 GCA_946629405.1 uncultured Ruminococcus sp. | reverse complement strand
CTTTTCTTCAACGTTGACATAGGAAAACAGGAGCTCGACGATGCCCTGACGGATATCGAGACGAAGCTTGCAAAGAACGGTATGCCGGCAAAAACTCACGTTGAGTGTCTGTATAACCTCCCCACTGTTGCCGGCAGTGAAAGCGACAATATCCGCTATCAGCACTGCGGCAGGACAAAGGCTTCCGATTATTGGTACACAAAGGGTACTGCTCCGTCCTGTGCGACCGAGGTGGCTTTTACGAAGAAGGCAGCAGATGACCTCGGAGTCGGTATAGGCGATACGGTCACGATAGATATTATGGGAAATACCGGCGATTATCTCGTTACAGGGATTTTCGAGTCGATGAGCAATCTCGGAAAGAGCGGACGTCTGCATGAGGACGCGCCTGTCCCGAAGACCCATGTTTCCGCATATTTTGCAGTCCAGGTGGACTTTACCGATTCCCCGGATGAGGCTGAGGTCAGAAGCCGTGCGGAACGCATCAAGGAAGTTTTCGACATTGATTATGCTATGACAGCAGGCGAATTTGTGAAGGACTGCACCGGCGTCAGCGATATGCTCGAAAGCTTCCGTTCACTCACGCTGATAGTCACGCTGATGATAGTGATTATGGTGAGCGTGCTCATGGAGCGTTCGTTCATCGCAAAGGAAAAGAGTGAGATAGCTCTGATGAAGGCGCTCGGCTTCGGCAGCGGCTCGATAATCGCGCAGCACACTCTGCGTTTCGTGATAGTGGGTGCGATATCCTCGCTGATTGCAGGACTTCTCTGCATACCTGCCACAAAGCTTGCGATCGACCCGGTTTTCAGGATGATGGGGGCGGACAGCGGTGTCGGCTACGAGATAAAAGCAGGCGAGATATTCGTCTTCTACCCGCTGCTTATAGTTGCAGCTACCCTCGCGGGAGCTGCCGTGACAGCAATATACACAAAGACCGTAAAGGCTTCTGATACAGCCGGTATCGAATGATAGGAGAATAGCTATGGAAAAAATACTTGAAGTCAGGGACCTCTGCAAGACCTATATCGTCAACAAGCGTCAGAACAACGTTCTTCGCAACGTGAATTTCAGCATATCAAGAGGAGAAATGGTCGCCGTCATGGGACCTTCCGGTTCGGGAAAATCGACCCTGCTCTATACAGTTTCCGGTATGGACAGGATGACTGCGGGGGAGGTCTTTTTCTGCGGAAGGAGCCTCTCCTCACTCAGCGAGAAGGAGCTCGCAAGGGTACGTCTTGAGGATATGGGATTCATCTTCCAGCAGATGTACATGATGAAGAACCTGTCCGTCCTTGATAATATCATCCTTCCCGCGGTCAAGTCAAAGAAGATCAGGGAGAACCGGAAGGAGGCATCAAATCGCGGTATGGAGCTTATGCACAGGCTCGGTATCGGGGACGTTGCCGGAAACGATATCAACGAGGTCTCCGGCGGTCAGCTCCAGAGAGCCTGCATCTGCCGGAGCATGATAAACCGCCCGGATATGCTCTTTGCAGATGAACCGACAGGTGCGCTCAACCGTTCCTCCTCAGACGAGGTGATGGACGAGCTCACAAAGCTCAATGCTGACGGTACGTCCGTGATGCTCGTCACCCATGACGCAAAGGTCGCTGCAAGATGCTCACGGGTGCTGTTTATAGTTGACGGAAACATAAAAGGGGAGTATAATATAAACAGGGAGGAAGACCTCCGCGCAAGGGAGCGCTCTCTCAATAACTGGCTTATGGAAATGGGTTGGTAATATGGTAGATATACTTCTCGTTGAGGATAATGCGGAGCTCTGCGGACTGCTCTGCGATTTCCTCCGGGCTGAAAATTATACAGTGAGCACCGCTGACAACGGCAGCAAAGCCTTGTCCCTGTTTGAAAAATACGGGGCAAGGCTCGTTCTGCTGGATATAAACCTTCCGGGGATTGACGGCTTCAGCGTCTGCCGGAGGATACGCGAGACTGACAATACACCGGTCATCATACTTACCGCACGCAGCGAGCGCGGGGACAAGCTCAACGGCATCAACCTCGGCGCGGACGACTACATCGAAAAGCCCTACGATATTGATATCCTCCTTGCGAAGATACGGGGCATTTTCAGGAGAAGGCTCTCCCGCGGCGTTGTGGCGGAGGGCGGCATTGAGCTTGACCTTGAAGGCGAAACGGTCAGAAAGGACGGAGCACTGCTCCCCATGTCGATGAAGGAATTCGGCATACTCCGTCTTCTCATCGAGAACAAGGGGCAGACTGTCACGAAGGAGCAGCTCTTCAACCGCGTCTGGGGCGCAGGCAGCGAGTCCGAGCCGCAGACCCTTACGGTGCATATAAAATGGCTGCGCGAAAAGATCGAGGATGACCCGAAGCAGCCGAAGCACATCATTACCGTCTGGGGCAGGGGCTATCGCTGGGGAGGATGACATGAAGGGCTACAACAGGCTTTTTTTAGCGGTAATGCTGATATATGCCACGCTGACAGCCGGGGTCAATCTCTGCCTTTCGCGCAGCTCCGGAGGTGCTTCGGACAGCGGACAGTTCCGGGTTGACACTGCCCGTATCGTTCGTGCGATTGAAGCAGGCGAAGATCCTGAAGCTGAGGACTACCCGGAGGTCGCAGCGATCTCTGAATACGACGGCAGTGAGGACTTCTACAGTGCATCCGACAGCTATGTAATCCGGGAAGCCGGCGGCAGGCTCTACCGTATAGACCGTAACGAGGCAGGGAAAAGCTCCGGTATCCGTACCGGCGTGAACCTCGCTCTTGCCGGCGGAGGGATCCTGATCGCAGGAGTTATGCTGTACCTCAGGAGCCGCATCATCAGGCCGTTCAATGAGATAAGCAGCCTTCCCTATGAGCTTGCAAAAGGGAACCTGACTGTTCCGCTGAAGGAGCATAAAAGCCGGTATTTCGGCAGATTTATCTGGGGACTTGATATGCTGCGCGAGGAACTTGAGACTGCTCGCCGCGAACGTCTGGAGCAGGTGCGTGACGAAAAAACGATGCTGCTCTCGCTCTCTCATGATATTAAGACTCCGCTCTCTGCAATCAGGCTTTATGCCGGCGCGCTGGAGAAGGAGCTGTATGCAGACCGCGAAAAACAGCGCTCTGCCGCTGCGAATATCACTGCCCGGGCGGACGAGATAAGCGGCTGTGTCGGCGAGCTGATAAGCAGTCTGAGCGGGGATTTCATGGAGTTCGACGTGCAGCTCACGGAGTTCTACATGAGTGAGGTCGTCGACAGGATAATCGCGTATTACAGGGATAAACTGAGTGATCTTGGCACTGAGCTGAGCATTGGCAAGACCAGCGACTGCGTGCTGACAGGCGATCCCGTGCGGCTTGAGGAGGTTCTCCAGAACATCCTTGAGAATGCTGTGAAATACGGCGATGGCGGGCGAATATCCATTGATTTTTCCGATGAGGAGGACTGCCGCCTGATAACCGTTTCCAACACAGGCTGCACGCTCCCAGAGGCTGAGCTTTCCCATATCTTCGAGAGCTTCTGGCGCGGCTCAAATGCCGGTGATAAGCCCGGAAACGGTCTCGGACTCTACATCTGCCGCAAGCTTATGAACGCTTCCGGCGGGGAAGTATTTGCCGTCTGCAAGGACGGAGAAATGAAGGTAACAGCGGTCTGCCGGAAAGCCGGCTGAACTGCGGACGGAGGTAAAAATGGCTGAGATAACAGAGATCACCGACCTTTCAGCGCCGGAGCTCTTTCCATTCACACAGACCGCTGAGGTACAGCTCAGACGGTATTATGAGCCGATGCCGGGACTTTTCGTCGCGGAGAGCCCGAAGGTCATCCGGACTGCTCTCGGATGCGGCTATGAGCCTGTTTCGCTGCTGCTCGAACGGAAGTATATCACCGGTCAGGCACAGGATATCATTGCGGCGTGCGGAGATATTCCCGTATTTACCGCGGACATTGACGTACTCACGCAGCTCACGGGCTTTAAGCTCACTCAGGGGGCGCTGTGTGCGATGAGGCGGAAGGCTTTGCCTGACGCCGCGGAGGTACTTGCCGGTGCAAGGCGCATCGCGGTGCTTGAGGATGTGATGAACCAGACGAATGTCGGGGCGATATTCCGATCAGCGGCTGCACTCGGATTTGACGCAGTGCTGTTGACCTCCGGCTGCAGCGACCCGCTTTACCGCCGCTCGCTGAGGGTGAGCATGGGTACAGTTCTGCGTATACCGTGGACTTATCTAAGCTCGGGAGCACCAGATTATGTCCGTGAACTGCGGACAGCCGGATTTGTGACGGCGGCTATGGCTCTGAGAAATGACACTGTCAGCATCAGTGATCCGGCGCTCGCCTCAGCAGAGCGGCTTGCAGTTGTTCTCGGTACAGAGGGCGAAGGGCTGCGGGAAAGCACTATAGATGAGTGTGACTTCACGATAAAGATACCGATGTTTCACGGCGTTGATTCACTGAACGTTGCTGCTGCGAGCGCTGTGGCGTTCTGGGAACTCGGTAAAGCGAATCGTCCGTCAACTACGGACAATGATTAAGGGTGATAGTATGAAGGATATTTTTTCAAGAACTGAGCTCATCTTCGGCAGCGAGGCTATGGAGCGGCTTGCTGCTGCAAGAGTTGCCGTTTTCGGAGTCGGGGGAGTCGGCGGTCATGCTGTCGAGGCGCTTGCACGTTCGGGTGTCGGGGCGCTTGATCTTATTGATAATGACACGGTTTGCCTTTCCAATATCAACCGCCAGATAATCGCGCTCCACAGCACTGTTGGCAGGGAAAAAGTTGATGTTGCCCGCGAACGCGTTCTTGATATCAACCCGGACTGTAAGGTAACTGTCCACAGGGTGTTTTTCCTCCCGGAGAACGCTGCGGAGTTTGATTTCTCGCAGTATGACTATGTTATCGACGCGATAGACACTGTCAGCGGGAAGATCGGGATAGTCCTGCAGGCTCAGGCTGCCGGCGTTCCGGTCATAAGCTCAATGGGTGCCGGGAACAAGCTTGACCCGACAGCTCTGGAGGTTGCCGATATTTACAATACATCCGTTTGTCCGTTGGCGAAGGTCATGCGCCGCGAGCTGAAAAAGCGCGGTGTAAAGAAGCTGAAAGTTGTCTATTCCCGCGAGGAACCGGTAAAGCATTCAGCTTCCCCGGAGGATGGAAGTCATAAGCGTTATGTACCCGGTTCAAACGCCTTTGTTCCGTCAGTTGCCGGACTTATAATCGCTGGAGAGGTCATTAAAGACCTGACAGGTCCGAGAAAAAAGTGATAATATATAAAAATGCCCCGGAGTTCGTTCCGGGGCTTATCTATGCCTGTTATTCGGTGATTTTTCTTGCTTCCATGTAGAAGCGTTTGTCCTCGGCGTGACCCATCGAGAAGGTCTTGCGGGGGAGAGCGCCGTCCTTGATAACGGTGGGGAAAAGCTGCGACTTGTCCATATCAGGAAGGATGAATGCGATGCCGTTGTGCTTGTCAGCAAGGGCCTTTACGGTATCAGCGCCGTGGATATAGTCGATCTTTCCGCCGTGTTCCCTGATATAGTTGTCAAGGAAATTCTGGAGCGAGCCTACTGAGAGGTTAGAGGTCGGCTTGTGGATATACTCCTTCGCCTCTGTACCGCCGCAGCAGGTGATAACGTACTGGCTGCTCACGGCATCGGAAAGCTCAAGAGCGTGAGAAAGCTCATTGAGCAGATCGTCGCAGTCAACATCGTATACAAGACGGTGAATAGCCTCAAATTTAAGAGCATCGCTGTGGAGGTTAACGATCTCGGCGAGCGCATAGCGTGCAGGGTGATCTGAAAGATCCTTATCCGGATTTTCCCTTTTGAGCTGCTCATAGAACTCCTTCGCGGTAGCAAGGGAGTGGTTGCCGTCGCCCATAGCATAGAGGAGAACGGGGGAGTTGTCCAGAGCGTACTTTTTATTGAATGTATCCGGGTCAGCAAGAGCTTTGAGAGCCGTGTCGATGGTCTCCTGGAGCTTTTCGTCAACGAGCCAGCCCCTGATGCTGCCGCCGTTCTGCATGAGCTGTGTGTCGTAGAGTTTCTTCATTCCGGAGGTCTTGCCGGCGAGCGGTCCGATAACTGTATCCTCAGGGTCGTCGATGAGTATCATTATATGGGGAAGCTCCAGCGGTGCGCCCTGACGTACTTTGATGCGCGGTGGGATACGCTCGATAACGGTAGCTTCTGTTGCGCGTACCTCGGAGCTGCTGCCCTTTGAGAAGTCGTATTTTTCGAGGTCTATCGCGCCGACGATGCCCTGACGGAGTATACCGTTGCTCTGGACGCGCTCAACGTAGACCATAGCGTTCTTGTACTCGTCAAAAATGTCCTTTGAGATATAGTCGTTCATTGAGCTGTGGATGGCTGTGATACGGTCAGAAACGCCGTCCTGCTCAAGATATAGCTCAGGAAGGATGAGGTTGAGCGTTGAGGGAGCGCTGCCCACGATTTCGGACACCTGCTCCCAGTATTCGGGCTCGCTGGTGTACTGGTCGCAGGCTATGACGGACCATTTGTACATATCCGCATCGGGACCGGGGACGAGGATATCTGCGTTGTGAAAAGCTGTTGAATTCATCATGATTCTCCTTGTATTTCAAATTCTTTAAGTGCGTTGAAAAGCCTGGTGACCGGAAGTCCGACAACGTTGAAGAAATCGCCGTCTACCGACCGGATAAGCGCCGAGGCTCTGCCCTGTATACCGTAGCCTCCGGCTTTGTCATAGGGTTCGTCGGTGGAGGCGTAGGCTTCGATCTCTGCGGGTGAAAGCTCCCTGAAATAAACGTCAGTGACTTCGGTGAAACTGCTTCGTTTACTGCCGGACTGTATGCAGCAGCTCGTTGCGACCTGGTGGGGCTTACCTGAGAGCAATTCCATGAATTTTTTGCATTCCGCCTTATCGCGGGGCTTGCCGAGCACCGTATCATTGCAGATCACGGTGGTATCACAGCCGATGACGATGCTCTCCGGGAATTTTTCCGCAGCGCCAGCCGCCTTCAGCTCTGCAAGATACAGCGATGCCTCCATAGGAGCGATGCCTTCCGGGAGCGTTTCGTCGCAGTCGAGCGATACAGCCTCGAAGTCGTCGGTGATATATTTCATCAGTTCTCGCCGCCTTGGAGAGGCGGAGGCGAGTATGAGCTTCATCTTATCAGTCCACCTTTCAGTTCTAATTCTACCACAAATGAGGTATAAAGTCAAGAAAAATAACTTCATGGAGAGCTGCAAAGAAAAATTCACCAAAAATTTACGAAAAAAATTGCTAAGGTACTTGAAATATTTCTCAGAATAGTGTAAAATAGTATTGTGAGTTGTTATGAGTTTAACAACTACCCATGTATCTTAATAACGAAAGGATGTCATACCAATGGCAGGATTAAACAAGGTCACTGTAGAAGACATTAATGTAAAGGGCAGAAAGGTGCTCGTAAGAGTAGACTTCAACGTTCCTATGAAGGACGGCGCTATCACCAACGATAACCGTATCCAGGCAGCTCTTCCCACGATCAACAAGCTGGTTGAGAACGGAGCAAAGGTAGTTCTCTGTTCACATCTGGGCGAGCCGAAGAACGGTCCTGAGGCTAAGTTCTCTCTCGCTCCCGCTGCTGCAAGACTGGCAGAGCTGGTAAACACAAAGGTTACATTTGCAGCTGATGATACAGTTGTAGGTGAGAATGCTAAGAAGGCTGTAGCTGAAATGAAAGACGGCGAGATCGTTGTTCTTGAGAATACACGTTTCCGCGGTGCAGAAGAGACAAAGAACGGCGAGGAGTTCTCAAAGGAACTGGCTGATCTTGTTGACGGCGAAGTTTTCGTTATGGACGCTTTCGGCTCGGCTCACAGAGCGCACGCTTCTACCGCAGGCGTTACCAAGTTCGTTAAGGAGACGCAGTTGGTTATCTGATGCAGAAGGAGATCAACTTCCTCGGCAACGCTGTTGAAGATCCTGTTCGTCCTTTCGTTGCTATCCTCGGCGGCGCAAAGGTAGCTGACAAGCTGAACGTTATCAATAACCTCATCG
>CAMOXW010000210.1 GCA_946629405.1 uncultured Ruminococcus sp. | reverse complement strand
GTCGGCGCATACTGGTACTCCTATGCGATGACACCGGAGGAAGCGGAACTGGAGGCTGATGTGTTCCTGTCCGTCATCAAGGGGAAGCAGTTCGAGTTCCCGGTATATTTCGATCTGGAGGAAAAGAAGCAGTTCGATCTCGGTAAGGAGAAGGTGTCTGCCATTATGCGGGCGTTCCTTGAAAAGGTCGAAAAGGATGGTTACTTCGTCGGTCTTTACGGTTCTGCATCCTCGCTCGTGACGCACACCGCCGATGACATCAAGAGCCGCTACACGATTTGGCTGGCGCACTGGGTCGATCAGACCAATTACGGCGGCGCATACGGCATCTGGCAGCATTCCGAGAAGGGCAAGGTTGCAGGCATCAACGGCAACGTCGATTTCGATATCGGCTACAAGGATTTCCCCACGATCATCAAGGGTAAGGGGCTGAATGGATTCAGTAAGACTGAACCGACTCCCACACTTGCCCCCGATGTGCAGGAATCCAATGTTACCGTGACTGTACAGATCGGCAAAGACAGCTATAAGGGAACGTTGAAAAAGTTATAAAAAACAGGGCAGGTTTTCCTGCCCCTGTACATATTGTAATGCTATTTATAAAGATGAAAGGCTTTGAATTTTCTCCATTTCATATATGGGGATACAAACCAGGTAATCATCGCTGCTTGTGTGAAGAACCGTGTATTTGTATGGAATCAAATAATGATCCGGGATAAAACTCCCCACAAAAGGTATCAGTGAGATCAGGTGTACTTTCTTTTTTACACCATCTTTTGCATAAGCAGACGGCTTGCTGTTCTGGATCCAATGCCGGATCCTTGCATTGTTCTCGGCATCTGCCCATGGTTCCAACATCAAATAAGGAATTTTTGCAGTTCCGGTCACATCTACAAAATAGAATGCTTCAGTGTCCGCATAGACAAGGTGGATGCTGTTATCAAATAGCATATTTTTCTTTTGTGAAAAGTCATCCGAAACTTTCTGTGGAAATAGCATTTCAATTTCAACTGCATCATCTGGCACGTCCATTTCGCTGCCTGCCAGCATTGCCATTTCCTCAGACTTCTTTTTCAATGATGGTCTGCTCAACCATACAGCACCAACTATCCGTATCAGCGGATACCCGAAAATGGTCAGTAAACCAAACAGCAGAACAAGATTTGAGTTCATTCCGGCTGTATCTCCGCCAATCCAGAATACTGCCATGATAATTACAAAGAGAAGTGCTGCTCTTTTGTTGTTTTTCTCGAAACTGTCGATCTTGTCGTTGTACTGATATATGGAATCCAAAAGCGCTTTATTCGGAGCTTTTTCAATAATAGTTCCGGAGTACTCACGATCTTGAAATAAATTCTTTAACATCTGTCTTTTCTCCTTACATTCACAAATTGCTCTGACCGTATGTCGTTAAATTTCTGTAACAACATCCGCGTGCCCATATTATCACCGATCACAGCACACGCAAGGCAAGCCTGTCACGCTCTATTATTATACAGCCTATCCCCGAAAAAGTCAATATGATATGCACCTTATTAGGGCGGAGGGATTATATGAATAATTGTCCATATAATATCATTGACTTGTTCTGGAGTGCGTGGTATAATAAATGTAAATCAACGATCGGGGACGATGAACAGATACTCCTCTGAATCGGACAATTACGGATGGAGGTCAAATATGAACCAGCATACAAGATTCAATCTTCCTATCTGCCTTGCAGTTGAGGAGGATGCTTTTTTTCATTCAGGCGAGATAGTGAAGCGCTATATCCCGGAGATGATCGGGCAGAAGGCAGTTGTAGTCTCCGAGCAGTTCCTCATTGATATCTATAGGGAGAAGATAACCGATATAAGCCGGGATTTCGGCAATGCTGAGATAATAGCCATGAACAGCGCGAGCTTTGACGAGGCAGTAGCTATTGCGAAAAAGGTGTGTGTCGAGGAGATAAAGGTCATCATAGGCATAGGCGGCGGCAGAGTTCTTGATACGGCAAAATATGCCGCACACATCAGCAAGGCAGTATATATCTGTATGCCGACCTCGCTGAGCAACGACTCGCTCGCATCACCGTTCTCGGTGCTTGAGACCACAGGCATGACCCGCAGGACCTTCGACTGCAAGATACCGACAGCTATTATTGTTGACACAAATATGATAATAAACGCACCGGAAGGACAGACTCTTTCCGGCATAGGTGACACTATCGCAAAGCATACTGCGCTTTATGACTGGAAGCTTGCGGCGGCAAAAGGCTCCCTGCGCGTGGACGACTTTGCCTATGCACTGAGCAGGATGAGCTATGATTCGGTATATCACTGCGATGAGAAGGATATGAAGAGCCGCGTGTTCATCCGTATTCTTTCAAGAGCTCTTGTAATGGGCGGACTTGCAATGGAGATAGCTGGTTCATCGCGCCCGTGCAGCGGCAGCGAGCATCTTTTCGCCCACGCTATCGAGGAATTTTACCCGCAGGTGAAGATCTCGCACGGCCTTGCGGTTGCCCTCGGCACGATACCTGCCTGTATTTTTCAGGGACAGGAGCCGGACGGAATAATGAGCTTTTTCAGGGCGCACGGACTTGACTTTTCACCGCAGTCTTACGGGATCACGCAGGATATGTTCACAGATATGTGGGAAAAGGCGCGCACCGTCCGTCCCGGCAGGATAACTGTCCTTGATAACGTAAAGCACGACAGGGGACAGCTCGATGAAATATACAGCAGAATGGTGGAGGGAAAATGAAAACAGGACTTATTTTTGACATGGACGGAACTCTCTGGGATTCGTCCGCAAACGTTGCAGAGGCTTGGAATGAGGAAATCAGGGAGCTCGGCTATGACCGCAAGGCTATCACAAAAGCCGATATCATGGGAGTTATGGGACTGACAATGGACAGGATCGCGGATATAATCTTCGGCGATCTTCCGAAGGACGAGAGGATGCTGCTGCTCGACAAATGCGGTGATCATGAGAACGACTATCTTCGCAGGCACGGGGGGGAGCTTTATCCGGAGCTTGAAAAAACTCTCATCCGCCTCAGGGAGAAGTACCGCCTGTATATCGTGAGCAACTGTCAAAAGGGCTATATAGAGGCTTTTCTGGATTATTACGGCTTCTGGAAGTATTTTGATGATATCGAATGCTACGGAAATAATCTCAGGGAAAAGGGTGACAACATCGCACTCCTTGCACAGCGCAACGGACTTGAACGTGCGTGGTATGTGGGCGATATACAGGGCGACTACGACGCTACAATGAAGGCGGGTCTTGAGTTCATCCATGCGGCATACGGATTCGGGACAATAAATGCAGAGGTTCCTGAGCTTGAAAGGTTCAGCGATCTTCCGGAGCTTGCAGAAAGGCTCGCAGAATAATAACCGGAGGTAAAAATAATGATAAAGCATATTGTGATGTTCAAATTGAAGGAAGCTGACGGCAGGAGCGAATACGAAAACGCGCTCGAGGCACAGAAGCGTTTTGACAAGGTTATCGAGAACGTCCCACAGCTCAGGAAGGGCGAGATCGTCATAAATTCAAAGGACGCACCTGCGGACAATTACACAATATCCCTGCTCTGTGACTTTGAGACGATAGACGATCTCAATGCCTATCAGGTACATCCGGCTCACGTTGAGTTCGGCAGATTCATCGGCACGGTAAAGACAGCACGCGCCTGCATAGACTATGAGTATTGACGGAGAAAACTATGGATATCAATGAAGCAATGTCCTTCATAAACAGCTACACAAAGTCCGGAGGAAGGATAACCGACCTCTCCCGCGCAAGGCAGCTCATGGAGCATATCGGCAGTCCTGAGAAGCGCCTGAGATTCGTCCATATCGCCGGTACAAACGGCAAGGGCTCTACGCTTGAATATATATCAAATGCACTGATACTTTCAGGCTATAAGACAGGGCAGTTCACCTCGCCGTTCGTGCTTCACTATAACGACCGCATCCGCATAAACGGTCAGGAGATACCTGATGAGGCGCTGTGCAAAATTTCGGAGCAGGTGCGCTCAGCGGTCGGGGACGAGCCGTATTCGCAGTTTGAGATAACGATGGCGATAGCCCTTCTCTGGTACGAACGCGAGGGCTGTGACATAGTGGTGCTCGAGACCGGCATAGGAGGACTTCTTGACTCGACAAATATAATACCTCCGCCGCTCGTATCGGTCATAACCTCGATATCCCTCGATCATACTGCGATACTCGGAGATACCGTTGAAGCCATAGCAGTGCAGAAGGCCGGCATAATCAAGTCCGGCTCGTGTGTTGTTGTTTCTGAGGATAATCCGGAGAGCGTGAAGAAGCTCATGGCGGAGACCTGTGAGGAGAGGGGAGCGGCTCTTGCAGACAGCGAGCCGTGCAGACCCTACGGCGACGGAGGCTTGTATGCTGCGTTCTATTACCGTGGGATAAAGCTCACACCTGCGATGCCGGGCATACACCAGATGTACAATGCTCAGGCGGCGATAACAGCCTGTCTTTGCCTCAGGGAGAAGGGCTTCAGCGTCAGTGACATGAGCATCATCAATTCAGTAGAGACAACGCAGGTCTGCGCCCGTCAGCAGCTTATACAGGGTGAGCCTCCGGTGCTTGTTGACGGCGGGCATAATCCTGCGGGAGTGGCTATGCTTGCGCTTGTGCTGATGTACATGAGTACGCGGAAAAAGAAGATATACACCGTCATGGGCATGGTAGATTCAAAGGACTACCGGGAGTGCGTAAAGACTATCGCTTCGCATTCTGACAGGCTGTTCGCAGTCGGGGACTTTGCTCCGAACTGTGTGCCGGCGGAGACAGTCGCGGAGCTTGCCTCGTTCTACACTGAGGCTGAAACCGGTACGCTTGCCGGATGTGTTGAGAGGGCGAAGTCGCTTGCACGCGAAAACGGCGGAATTGCCGTGATATGCGGCTCGCTGTATCTTGCGAGCGAGTACCTTAATCTTGCGGCAGGGAGTGTGCGGTAAGGGCAGGATATTGTGCAAATTGCACAAATATGAAAAATCCGGCTAACAAGGGCTTGCAAAATCTTCAGCATAGTGGTATAATTTACTTTGAACTGCGAAAGCAGAATATTTTAAAGGAGGTTTTTTAACAATGGCGTTAAAAAATCAGTATCTCATCGACTTATTGGAAAGAGTCCAGAAAAGAAATCCCGGCGAGCCTGAGTTCATTCAGGCTGTTACAGAGGTCCTCGAGACACTCCAGCCCGTTGCAGAGAAGAG
>CAMOXW010000209.1 GCA_946629405.1 uncultured Ruminococcus sp. | reverse complement strand
TTATAAGAGAGGTCAGGCTTGTCGAAGTCCTCGGGTCCGAGCATTGCTATGAACATAGGCGGAACCCCGTGGAAGCAGGTTATCTTCTCCTTGTTGATGCAGGCAAGTCCCTTTCTCGGCGAAAATCTGGTGATCGGCGACATTGTTGTGCCGTGGGTCACGGAAGCCGTCATTGCGAGCACCATGCCGAAGCAGTGGAACATCGGCACCTGTATCATCATGCGGTCAGCGGTGGAGAGGTCCATGCAGTCGCCGATAGCCTTGCCGTTGTTGACAACGTTGTAGTGTGTGAGCATAACGCCCTTGGGGAAGCCTGTTGTACCGGAGGTATACTGCATATTGCACACGTCGTGCATACTGATAGTCCTGCGGACGATCTCGACCTCGCTGTAGGGGACGTTATCGGAGAGCGCAACAGCCTCCTCCCATGTATAGCAGCCGTTGTTCTTGGAATCAATGGTGATGACGTTCCTGAGGAAGGGCAGCTTTGCCGAACGGAGCTGACCGGGCTGGCAGGTCTCGAGCTCGGGGCAGAGCTCCTTGATAATATCGACATAGTTGATGTTCTTGATGCCGTCGATCATGACGAGGGTCATTGTATCGGACTGGCGGAGGAGGTACTCAGCCTCGTGGATGCGGTACTCGCTGTTCATGGTAACGAGGACTGCACCGATCTTCGTGGTCGCCCAGAAGGTTATATACCACTGGGGAACGTTGGTCGCCCAGATAGCAACGTGGTCGCCCTTCTTCACGCCCATTGCAAGCAGCGCACGGGCAAAGGTGTCAACATCGTCGCGGAATTCCGGGTAGGTCCTTGTATAGTCAAGCTCAGTGTAGCGGAAGGCGTACTGATTCGGGAACTGCTCACAGATACGGTCGAGGATATCGGGGAAGGTGTAGTTGAGTATCCTCTCCTTCGGCCACGGATACTGACCGTCGCCGCGGATGCTGGTCTGGAGGGGGTGCTTGTGTTTTTTCTTGTAGGGGGACATATACTCGGCGAACTGCGGGATAACGATACCTGCGTCGCTGAGGTCCTTAGCCCAGCGCTTTACCCATTCGAGGGAGATGTAGCCGTTGTAGTTTATGGCAGAAAGCGCTGCGATCATTTCCCTGACGGGGACGTCGCCGGTGCCCATGATGCGGTATTCGACAGTGCCGTCAGCGCGCATAACGCTGTCCTTGACCTGGACATACTTTATGTACTCGCCGAGGTTGGAAACGGTAGTCTCAGGGGATTCATTGTTATAGCGGAAGGGGTGGTGCATATCCCAGAGGGCAGCTACCTTGCGGCTCCCGACCTTTCTGAGAAGTGCTGCAAGTCTTGCGCTGTCGCTGTAAACGCCGTTTGTCTCAACGAGAAGCGTAACGTTGTACTGCTCCGCGACGGGAACGAGCCTTGTGAGCTCCTGCGCGATATAGTCATCGTCAACATCGCCGCCGGGTGCAGGTTCAAGGTCGCCGAGGATCCTTATATATGAAGCGCCGAGCTTTGAAGCGAGCTGTGCATAGGCAGTTATCTCAGCCTCTGCCTCGGCGGACTTATCCTTGAATTTAAGGCACGCGCCTGAGGAAAGGCAGGGTATCTCAAGTCCGAGGGACTTTAGCTTCGCAATAGTGCCGGGAAGCTGTGAATCAGTAAAGGGCTTTGCCTTTACAGAGAAGATCTCGTCGCCGAGACCGCGTATCTCAATTCCGTCAAAACCGAAGTCCTTAGCCATGGAGTAGATGTCCGACCATGCCCAGTCGGGGCAGGCAAGCGTTGAAAAGCTTATTTTCAAGGTTATCATTCCTTTACAAAAAATATCTAACCTATATTATACCACATTCCGGAAAAAATTTCAAGTATTATTTTCTGCCTGCAAGCTGTTTTTTTGGATAATTACAGTCCGGAAGCCGGACAGCCTTATCATTTTTCCGGCTGACTGTTACCCAGCAGCACTTTCAGCTCACTCACGGCTTTTTTTCTTGTTACCGTAAGGCCTCTCATCAACCGATAGAAAAACAGCAGCGGGATACGGTATTTTTTCTCGTAGAACCACGGGTAGAAGCTCTGCATCGCCGAATATCTCGGGGAGCTTTCGCTTATTGGTACTGTCAGCCTGCCAAGCGTATACTTCATCTTCGCAAGCTTGCCGCTGCCGTATTTTGCGACCCTGTTATTGACAGAGTTCCCGATATTCCCGTATGTACCGCTGAAAACGATATATCTGAGCATTTTCTTGTTTTCGTCCGTCAGCTTTTTTGCACCGAAAAGGTTCATCGCAAGGCTCCGGCTCTCAGCTTCAAACCCCGCTATCCCGAGCTTTTCGCACTCGCCCCTGATGTACTCCATATCGAGACTGCCGCCGAACTTTGTCAGGTAAACAAAGGTGTCAAGCACCGAACGCAGTCCTGTTCCGCCGCCTGAGTAATGCTTGTATTCGTGGGCAGTGAGGTAAATATAAAAGTCCTCGTGGGAAAAATGATAGCCGTAAGCATTTCCCTCGTCCTTGATAAGCACTGACCTGATATTCTTGTAGTATCCGTAGATCACAGGATCATGTGACGCCCCGAAAAGCCCCGTGTGCAGCTCAAAATTGCTCACAGGCCTCTTGAAATACACATCATGGTTACCGTGTCCGAAATGCTCGGCGGTGAAGCCGAGGCTTTCCATGATAACACGCACATCCTCCGCTCTGGTGCTGTCAAAGAGGATATCGTTGTCCGACATCTGGCGCATCCCGTACTTGGGATACAGGTCCTTGATAAGCGAGCCCTTGAGCGGCATATACCATATCTTTTCAGCCTCAAAGCGCTCAAAGATCTGCGCTCTGTCAATGTCCATCTGTACATTTTTGCGTATAGCCTTGCCCATTTCCTGAGTAAAGCGTTTGTCCCTGACTCCTGCGGATTCAAGAGCCATAGCGCATATCGCTGTCAGCATATGCTTTTTAGCCGCCTCATAGACTGCCGTGATGTCCATGTTCCGCACTCTTGCCTCATCTGCTCTGCGCTCCGTCACACCGCAGTACGCAAGGTAGATGACATCCTTTATTGCTTTGAAATATTCCCGTTTATCCATTCTTTTCAGTTACTCCGTTCTCTTTGAATTCGATCACTCTGTCGCAGATCTCCAGCGCAGCAGGTCTGTGCGTTACGATAACAACGGTTTTGTCTGTCATGCTCCGAAGATTTTCAAGCAGCTTCCTTTCCGTAAGCCCGTCAAGCGCCGAGGTAGATTCATCAAGCAGCAATACTGGACTTCCGCTGAAAATTGCCCTTGCGACAGCGATACGCTGCATCTGTCCCTCCGAAAGACCTGTCCCCCGCTCACCTAAAAGTGTGTCGATGCCGTTTTCAAGGCCGTTCACAAATTCATCGGCGCAGGCTATTTTAAGAGCCTGCGATATTTTTTCGTCATTGCCCGACTGCGACCTGTCCGCAAAGCTCACGACATCTCTTATCGTGCCCGACATAAGCTGATTTCCCTGCGGAACATAGGCAAAAAGCCTGTGCCATTTGCTGCTGAGTTCCTCGGAGCTGCCGTCCTTCCCGGTAACATAGCGCTCTCCGCCGTCGAGCCTGTAAATGCTCATGAGCAGCTTCAGGACAGTTGACTTTCCGCATCCGCTGTGACCCGTGAAAGCCACATACTCTCCCTTTTGTATCTCGACGCTGATATTATTCAGCACTACCGGCTGATCGTCCTTTGTGAGCGAAGCTGCGCTCTCAACATTCGGATAATAGGTGAAAACAGCATTTCTGAGCCCGAAGCATTTCAGCCGTTCTGAGTAGAATCTGTTTGCTTCATCAAGCGGCAGCGGCTCCGTGCCGTCGTCCCTGAACTTTTCGATCTCCATAAGACGCTCCGCGCTCGCGGTCATAGCGTAGAACTTCGGCAGATAGCCCGTAATGTTCGCAAACGGCGACTGTATCTGCGAGATGAGCTGTGTTATAGCCGTCATTGTACCGAAGCTGATAGCGTCCGTCAGTATCCCGTAGCCGCAGTAGACTGCCCCGAACAGGTACATTCCGTTCATCGCAGTGCCGAAGCCGATATTGCACAGGTTTGAAAAGCGGGTCTTTTTCATCCGGGAGTTTTTGTGCGCCTGCATTTTCCGGACAGCTTCGTCCGCGGTCTGATCTTCGGCGGCAAATGAACGTATTATCATAAGGCTGCTGATGCTCTCCTGCAAGAATATCCGCAGTCTGCCGTCATTCTCCTGCACGTTTTTGTGGAGCTTTTTCAGCACCTTGCGGAATGCGTAGGTCAGAAACATCAGCGCTGCCCCTGCCGGCAGGATAAAAAACGCAAACCGCCTGTCAAGTATCAC
>CAMOXW010000208.1 GCA_946629405.1 uncultured Ruminococcus sp. | reverse complement strand
TCCCGCTGCATATTTTCCCGCAGGTCATTACGACCTCAGCCATTACTGCTTTCCTCCGTACTCATTATCACTGCGAAAAGCTCTCTGATACGCTCCTCCTGTCCGGTGAGGAAAAGATACCCGAACAGGCTCTCAACAGCAGTCGCACGGCGGTACTGAGCCGCCTCAGCGTGCTTGGGTACTGTATTACCCGTCGCATTGCGCCCGCGTTTCAGCACGGAAAGCTCATGCTCTGTGAGCTGCGCCGAGAGGACGTCATAGGCTGACGACTGGAATTCCGCACAGACAAGCTTTATCTTGGCTGAATGAAGCTTCGACGCCGGCATATTTGCCCTTCGGAGAAGATGCTCTCTCACAAGCGTGTCATAGACGCTGTCGCCGAGGAATGCAAGGCTCAGGGGACTGTAATTGTTTGCCTCACGTTCCGATAAATATTCTCTGTCCATATCAGTAAACGAAGTCGAACTCAAAGCCCTCAAGGTCGACCGTATCGCCCTCCTGTATGCCCATTTCCTCAAGCTTTGCGATAATTCCGCAGTTTATGAGCACTCTCTGGAAATACTGGAGCGATGAATAATCGTCCGGGTCAACGGTACGCATGATAGGCTGTATCCACGGCGCTTCGACAAAGTAAACTCCGTCCTCGACCCTTATCTCGAACTTCCTGCCAACGCCCAGCATATCGTCAAGCTCCTCCTGCGGTATCGGCTCAGCCTCGAACTCCCGTATCGGCGGGAGGGTGTCAAGCACTTCCGAAACCTTTCCTATGAGCTCGGCAGTACCCTTAGTGGTCGCAGCTGAAATACAGAAGAACGGTATGCCCTTCGCCTCGATATAGCTCCGGAAGTCCTCTATCTGCTCGTCTGATGCCATATCTGACTTGTTCGCGGCAACTATCTGCGGACGCTCTGCAAGCTCCTGGTTGAACTTGGCAAGCTCACGGTTGATGACCTCAAAATCCTCCTTTGGGTCGCGTCCCTCAACTCCCGAAACGTCAACAACATGAACGATCAGCCGGCAGCGTTCAACGTGCCTGAGAAACTCATGTCCCAGACCAACGCCGTCTCCTGCGCCCTCAATAAGGCCGGGGATATCCGCCATAACAAAGGACTTCTCCTCGTCAACTCTGACCACTCCCAACACCGGAGTAAGGGTTGTGAAGTGGTAGTTTGCGATCTTCGGCTTCGCCGCGCTGACCACTGAGATAAGCGTGGACTTTCCGACATTCGGGTAGCCCACAAGTCCTACGTCAGCCAGCAGCTTCAGCTCAAGCGTGACCTCGAAGGATTCTCCGGGATAACCGGGCTTCGCAAAGCGCGGTATCTGCCTTGTTGAGGTCGCAAAGTGTACATTTCCCTTGCCTCCCTGACCGCCTCTTGCGAGGACCTTCGGCTCGTCGGTGGACATATCAGCCATTATTCTGCCGGTCGCAGCGTCACGGACGACAGTTCCTCTCGGGACCTTGATTATGAGCGGAGGAGCGCTCTTTCCGGTCATATTCCTGCCTGCGCCGTCCTGACCGCGTTCGGCGGCGTACTTGCGCTTATATCTGAAATCAATCAGGGTCGAGAAATTGTCATCGACCTGAAAAACGATATCTCCGCCTCTGCCGCCGTCGCCGCCGTCGGGCCCTCCGGCAGCAACGTATTTCTCGCGGTGGAAGGATACAGCACCATCGCCGCCGTCGCCCGCCTTGATCTTGATTTTTGCCTGATCAACGAACATTTCTGACCTCCTGAAATTCTTAAAGAAAAATCCCAAGCGTTCGGCTCGGGATTTATTGTCGTAATACCTGATTACTGCTCGATCTCGTAAACGGAGACCTTCTTGCGGTCACGGCCGTAGCGCTCGAACTTTACCTTGCCGCTTACAGTTGCGAATAAGGTATCATCTGAGCCGATGCCCACGCCCTCGCCGGGATGAATGTGTGTACCTCTCTGGCGAACGATGATGTTGCCAGCCTTTACGAACTGTCCGTCTGCTCTCTTGACGCCAAGTCTCTTAGCCTCAGAGTCACGGCCGTTCTTAGTAGAACCAACGCCCTTCTTGTGAGCGAAGAACTGCATACTGATCTTAAACATACTTACACCTCCGAAATAGTGATTTTGATAGTGTTCGGGAATTCCTCCAATACAGCCTCGAAGTGCTGTCTGAGCCGGCTGATTATCCGGGAAGACCTGTCCTCCGCCTCAGTCCGGCAGCATATAAGGTCATTGCCGACCTTAACATCAGGCTCACAGCCGAATTCATCGAGCAGATTCACAGTAAGCTGAACTGCTGATGAAACTGCCGCGCACGCGACATCCCTGCCGCTTTCCGCAAGTCCGGCGTGACCGCTGAGCTCAAAGCCGGTGAAGGCTCCCTCCGAAACGAAAAACCTCGCGCGGATCATTGATCATGCCTTGATAGCTTCGATCTTTACCTGAGTGTAAGGCTGTCTGTGACCCTGCTTCTTCTTCTCACCCTTCTTGGGCTTGTAGGTGAAAACAGTGATCTTCTTAGCCTTGCCGTTCTTAATAACCTTAGCTTCAACAGCTGCACCGTCAACGTAAGGAGCACCTACCTTGATGCCGTCGTCAGCTCCGAGAGCAACGACCTTGTCGAAGGTAACAGTCTCGTCAGCCTCTGCTGCGAGCTTCTCAATGAAGATGATATCTCCCTCGTTTACCTGATACTGCTTTCCGCCGGTTTCAATAACTGCGTACATATTGTGGC
>CAMOXW010000207.1 GCA_946629405.1 uncultured Ruminococcus sp. | reverse complement strand
TGTGTATGCCTTCTGGATACGCTGCTCAGTACGCAAGTCAATCGAGCTCGTCGCCTCGTCAAGTATCAGCATAGGCGGGGCCATGAGCATTATCCTTGCGATACAGATAAGCTGCTTCTGTCCCTGTGAAAGCCCGCTGTCCTCGCTTATTACAGTATCGTAGCCCTCCGGAAGACGCTTGATGAAGCCGTGAGCGTGTACGGCTTTTGCAGCGGCGATTATCTCATCGCGGGAAGCATCCGGAACACCGTAGGAAATATTCTCAGCGACCGTTCCGGTAAAGACCCATGTTTCCTGCAATACCATGCCAAAGCTGCTGCGAAGACTGTCTCGCGTCAGGGTGCTGATATCCTTTCCCGAAACCTCGATCGTTCCGCTGTCAATGTCGTAAAAGCGCAGAAGGAGATTGATTATGGTCGATTTTCCGCAGCCTGTAGGTCCGACTATAGCTATACGCTCACCCGGACTTACTTCAAGGCTGAAATCCTGTATGAGCTTCCTTCTCGGGTCGTATGAGAAGAATACCCTATCGAACCTCAGATCACCGCGGCAGTCTGTGAGTCGCTCCTTGCCTGAATCCTCGGATACCTCCTCCTCGTCAAGGACATCAAATACTCTTGAAGCAGATGCAACGGCGTTCTGAAGCTCTGCAAAAACTCCCGATATCTCATTGAATGGCTTGGTATACTGGTTTGCATAGGCAAGGAAGCCCGAAAGCTTACCGACTGACATCCTTCCGAGAAATGTAGAATATCCGGTCACTCCGAGTGCTCCGAGAAGTCCTACCGCTGCGTAGATAAGCCCGTTCACAAAACGGGTAGTCGGATTGGTCATTGAGCTGAAAAAGGTGGCTTTAAGACCTGCACTGCCGTATTCGCGGTTTATCTCAGAGAAGCGTTCGCCGGCACGTTCACCGTACACGAAAGCGTTCACAAGCTTCTGGTTTCCGGCGCTTTCCTCAGCAATTGCGACCATGTCGCCGCGGAGCTTTGACTGCCTTACATATGAATCGTGTGAGGCTTTGGTTATCTTTGAAGCTGCAATGAAGGAGAGCGGCGTCATAAGAACTACTACAAGGGCTATTTTTACGTTGATCGTCATCATGAATATCAGCGTACCGATTATCGTTATAACACCGCTGAAAAGCTGTGTAAAGCCCTGCAGCAGACCATCAGAGATTATCTCAATATCATTGATGACACGGCTCGTCAGCTCACCCTTCGTGCGGCGGTCGATGTACCTGAGTGGGACACGCTCAAGCTTGTTGAATACGTCAGCTCTGAGGTCACGGACTGTCAGAAATGCAAGGCTGTTGGTGCAAAGGCTCATGAGCCACTGGAAAAGCGTACTCGCAATTACCATTCCAGCAAGCAGTACAGCTATTTTTTTCAGCCTGTCAAAGTCAACGCTTCCCTCACCGGTGCAGCAGTCAACTGCTTCACCGATAAATACCGGTATCGCCAGCGAAAGCGATATCCCAAGCAGCGCGAAAACTATCGTCATCACGAAAAATTTCATGTATGGGCGAGTATAGGAGAAAACTCTTTTCAGGGCAGTAAACATCTTATCCCTCCCTCTCGTTCATCTGCGAACGGTATATTTCGCTGTACACAGCACAGCTTTCAACAAGCTCACTGTGCGTGCCTGTACCGGCAGCTTCACCATCGTCCATTACTACTATAACGTCTGCATCTGTCAGCGAAGTTGCACGCTGGGTTATCATGATAACTGCCGTTTCAGCCATATCCGTCTTCAACGCTCTTCTCAATGCAAGATCGGTAGCATAATCAAGAGCACTCGTTGAATCGTCAAGAATAAGTATCTCAGGCGAGCCTACAAGTGCCCTCGCTATCGAGAGCCTCTGCTTCTGACCGCCGGAGAAGTTCTTGCCTCCCTGTGATACAGGCGAATCGAGGCCGTCTGGGAGCTTTGATACAAATTCCCATGCCTGTGCGGTTTTCAGTGCAGCTATCATTTCATCGTCAGTCGCGTCAGCCTTGCGCCATTTGAGATTATCACGCAGGGTACCTGAGAAAAGAACTGCTTTCTGCGGCACAAATCCTATCATCCGGCGAAGACTTTCATGCTCCCAGTCATTTGCATTTATGCCTTTGATTAGAACTTCACCCTCAGTCGCCCTGTAAAAGCATGGGATAAGGCTTGCAAGAGTGGACTTGCCGCTGCCTGTACCGCCGATCACGCCGAGGGTCTGTCCATTTCCGAGCCGGAAACTTACATTCTTCACAGAGCTGTCACCAGCTGAATCGTATCTGAAAGAAACATTCCTGAATTCCACCAGTGCGCCCTGAAAGGCATTTCCGGCAGTCTCTGAGCCGTTTCCTTCGGGTGCAATATCGAATACCTCACTTACTCTTGAAGCCGCTGCAAAAGCCTTCGTGAACGTTACGATAAGATTCGCAAGCACGACAAGTGCAAGTAGAATCTGGGTCATATAATTGGTGAATGCGGTCAGCTCGCCCTGAGTGAGGTTTCCTGCGTCAATGCGTACTCCTCCGAACCAGACTATCGCAACGATCCCGAGGTTCATTACCATGAACGCTACAGGGTTAAGTATCGCGGAAAGCTTTCCGACGGCTATAGAGCAGTCTGCTATGTCGTCAACGGCCTCGCGAAATTCATCTATTTCTTCCTGCTGACGCGAAAAAGCGCGTATCACTCTTGTACCCTCGATATTTTCCCGGGTCAGCATTGAAGCGCGGTCAAGCTTCTGCTGAGCCTTCCGGTACATCGGTATCGTCCTCCGCATTATGAGGAATATGACAAGCGAAATAAACGGCGCTACAACAAAGAATATCAGTGAAAGCCGCAGGTCGATCATGACTGCCATAGCCGCTGCTCCGATAACAAGAAACGGCGCTCTTACAGCAAGACGTATAAACATATTCACACCGTTCTGGACAGTGTTGGTATCGTTTGTCAGCCGGTTCACGAGGGAGGACGTGCCTATCTTATCAATACCGCTGTAGGAAAGTGAATTGATATGCTTGAACATGGCCTCCCTCAACTCAGTCCCGAAGCCGTAAGCACAGCGGGCTGCAAGGTACTGGCAGGTCAGCGCAAATCCGAGACCGAATACTCCAAGCACGACAATCAGCCCACTCATACGGAAAATATAGGTATTGTCATTATTTGCAATGCCTTTGTCGATTATTTTCGCCATTACCATCGGGACAAGCAGCTCGAATACAGCCTCGAGCAGCTTGAAAAAAGGTCCGAATATAAGCTCCTTGCGGTAGTTCCTCAGGTATTTTAATATTTTTCTCATAATTCACCTTGTATAAAAACAGGCGGAACAAATCCGCCTGCAAAATTCAGAGTTTTTCATAGCTCAACGCCGTTATGTCTGAGAAGCTCGCGTGCAGACTCTACTGAATCTACTCCTGTTGGATTCTTTACCGGTGCGAATTCTTTCTCGCGGACTACCTCATAAGCGAGGCAGCTATCCTGCATATGCACCATGTCAAGTACAAGTGTCTCGAATTTATACCCATTCGGCGAGGAGGGACTTATAAGACTGCCGTTTTCGTCCATGTAGGGTATCTTTTTGCTTACAACATGAACAGGCATCTTTTCATTTACTATCTGCTCGAGCTTGGCAGTATTGAAAAGGTAGTTGAGAATAACACCGTATCTGTAGGCAAGTCTTCCGTTTTCGTCAAGCCGGGTTCTCATCTCATCGGTCATTTCATAGTATTCAACTATCGATGGCATTCCATCTTCAAGACACAGAACTCCGACTCTTTCCTCAGGGTCAGCCTTGCTGACGACCTTGCCGCCCGACTGAAGACCAGATTCTATAACAGCACCCACAAACAGCGGGTCCGCAATACGCTGCAGAACGTTATCAACCGCAAAAACGTTAAGCCACTCAACTCCGCGTGTTTTGATATCTTCAAGAAGACCTGCTCTTACAAGCGATGAGAACCAGCCTCCGTTGCCATTTGGGGACATTGAGATCTTAGCGGGACCTTCCATATAGATCTTTCCGTTTGTATCGACAGACGGAGCCATATCCTGTATGAAAAAACGGATATGTTCAGGTGAATAACCAAAATAATCCTTACTGCGGAAGAATTCAACAGTATCCGCATTGTTCTTCTCACTTGTCATGATGTAGAGCGGTACCCATGCATCAGCCGCTTTAACGACGTCAAGAAGATTGTTGATAAGACATTCAAATATATAAAGCTCGCGGTCAATACCGATATTGAACATTCCCTTGGGCTTATCAAAGCCGAGACGCGTCCCTTGTCCGCCTGCAAGCAGAACGGCAGCTACCTTGCCTTCCCTGATAGCTTTAAGCCCGGCTGACCGATAGGAATCGCTTTTACAGGCTATTTCTTCTACTGTTACCGCTCCGAGCGGTTCAAATTCACCTCTTGCAGCTGAAGCATCGCTTCCGCCGAGGTTTTCAAGGACTGAAAAATCTATGAGAGAAATCTGTGAAAGAAGGTCCGTCTTTTCTTTATCGTCAAGCTCAGGGTAATACCTCAGAATATGCTCCTGACCGTATTTGCCGAGAATAGCTGCTGCTTCGCTGTAATTCATTGCACTTCCTCCGAAGATGATTTATTTATTATATTGTATCATAAAAGCGTAAACGTTATGATATGATCGCCCGACTACATGGAGCAGAACCTTGTTCTGCGTATCTGCAAGGGCCATTGAATAAAGTATAATAAATGCTGTTTCATTCATTATACCATATAGATTAAGATTAGTCAACCGCTGGTGAATATTTTCTGGGCACAGAAAAGAGCTCCGGCACTATTGCACCGGAGCTCTACAGGGGTACGCTGATCGCGTACTGGTCTGAGTGACGGGACTTGAACCCACGGCCTCTACCACCCCAAGGTAGCGCGCTACCAACTGCGCCACACCCAGTCAGTTGTTCATCGCAATCAACGATATATATTATAGCACCTAAAATTTGATTTGTCAAGCCTTTTTTGAAAAAATTTCAGAAATTTTCAAAAAAAGTGCGTCCGTTATGGACGCACTCCTGTTTTACTGCTTATTTTCGGTAAGATCAGCTTCAAGGAACTTGTGAAGAACTGCGGCAATGAAAGCTCCGATGAACGGACCTACAATGAATACCCAGAGCTGCTTGATAGCATCGCCGAGAGCGAATACTGCCGGCCAGAGGCTTCTTGCAGGATTAACGGAAGTACCTGTCATTCCGATACCAAAAAGGTGAACAAGAACAAGGGTAAAGCCTATGATAAGTCCGCCGAATGAGCCGTGGTTCGCCTTCTTTGATGTAACTCCGAGGATAACAAACACAAAGATGAACGTGAGGATTATCTCAACGAGAAGTCCTGCGATTATGCTGTCATCAACTCCGGCAAGTGTGTTCGCACCCATGCCCCAGTCCTTTCCTTCAGCAGCAGTTGCATCGCCGAGATCTCTGAGACCGAATATCAATCTCAGCATTACTGTGCCGAAAAGTGAACCGGCGCACTGAGATACCGCATATCCGCAGAAATCAGTTGCTGTCATGCCTCCGTTAATATAGACTGCAAGTGATACCGCGGGATTAATATGACATCCTGAAACGTTGCCGACACAGTAAGCCATTCCTACGATAACGAGTCCGAAAGCGAGAGCTGTTGCAATGTATCCTCCAGGTTCTCCACAGCCGAGGATCATTGCGGTTCCGCAGCCGAGAAATACCAGTGTGAAGGTACCGAAGAACTCAGCTACATATTTTCTGATTGATACTAATGACATTTTTTGCCTCCATTAAGATTATTCTGGAAATTCCAGTTTAATTTATTATAGCATCCAATTAACGGAATGTCAATAATTTATCTGGATTTTTTTCATTTAATCAGTCTCTTTTTCCTGCACTTTGGCCGGATCATCCGGTACAGCTGACTTTTCCGGCCTGCCGGTCACAAACTTGTACACGACAATAAGGCATACCCCTGTCACGATAAGAGCTGTCGAAACAGCGGCGAAGCTCTCCGTCAGCTTGTACATTGCCCTTGTGTAAGCCCTGAATACCTGCGGCTGCTTGATCGTGAATGAGTCGTAATACTCCGCCGATATGAGATAGGCGCTTGGAATGAGTCCGATTATGCCGGCTAACAGCACAGGTACTCCGCACCAGTACAGCACCTCTCGCTTGTACTTTCTGTGGATGATGAAAAGCAAGGTGATCAGAATTGCCATTGATCCGAATACAAATGCTGTGAGCTTATATCGCTTTGAATACAGCCGTGAGAGCTTTTTCAGCAGCCCGTGACTGTTCATTGAATCCACCTTGAATATGTCGCAGCAGTCACCTACAGTCTTGTAGGCGTTTTTCTTTGTTGCATCAAGCTTCTTGATGAACTTTTCGTCCTTTTCATAGCCTATCTCGTCAGCGTAATCATTGAAGAACTTGTCTATTGCTGATTCAAGCTGAGGGTTCACAGGAACTTCAGGGTTGAATTTTCCGCCGTTATCAAGAGCTTTGTAGGTCGCGCTGATATATTCTTCAATAACACTGCTGACGTAATCGCTGCTTATATTGTCAACGAATACAGAAGCAGGTATTCCGGTGGAAGCTGCCCTTTCTTTGTAGTATTTTTCGATCGCAGCCATTGATTTATCGCCGAGCTTTTCCTTTTCAGCAAAGGCTGAGGTCTTATCCTCTGTCAGATAAACATCTGCGATCATTGCAGCTGAACCTCCCAGGAAACAGAACACCAGAAGCACCGCTGCTATAAGTGAGGGGATGTATGTGCTGATCTTCTTCATTTTGCAGCTTCCTCCCCTGCCGGAATATAGAATTTTTTTCCTGTCGGCTCACAGATAACGCCTATACGCTCGTCAGATGAGCCGAGAACGTTTTTCTTGCAGGTATAAAGTGTGAGCCGCGTATCCTCAGTAGGTACAACATATTTGTTGTTATCCCTTTTGAAAGAAATAAGCTCCCTGACCTTATAGGTGAACTCCCCGTAATTAGTCTTTATAATGACCTCATCGCCAACCTGCAATGATGAAAGCTCAGAGAAAAACGTGTCTTCATGAGCGCTGATAACCGAATTTCCAACATCACCGACAACCACCGAGCCTGTTGACTGGCACGCTCCCCTTTCGTAGAGCTCAATATCGCTGCCCCAGTATACCGGGATATCAAGCGACATACGGCTGCACCTGATGTTCGCGTACATCTCGCCGTATTGCGGGCGGATAATCTCACCTGTTTCAGATGTCGTACCGGTATATTCCTCAACTATCTCATTGTCGCGGATTATCAAGCCTGAATTGATATTTTCCGGGTTGGTCTTAAGGTCATCCATAAAGGCAATGTTCAGGTAGACCTTTGCCTTGTCATAGGG
>CAMOXW010000206.1 GCA_946629405.1 uncultured Ruminococcus sp. | reverse complement strand
GTTGCGGCGTTCCACACAGGACTGAAAGAAAAGCTGTACGAGCTTAAGGAGATAGTTGAGAATGATGAAGTCATTTATTCTCACGGATTCAATGCCACGGAGCTCCAGAAGCTGCTGTCAAAACGGAAACTCCCTGAGTATATCGATGTGAAGGCAGTTGAACGACAACTCGTCCGCATACTTGACCTTGCATCGGCAGGATTACAGCAGCGTGAACTTGGTGAGGAAGCATTGCTTGCTCCGCTTTATGAAAGAGTGTACAGACATACAAATCCTGCAAGAACTATGCTTGACGGCATAAAGAACGGCATACCCATCGAAAGCTATATCAAGCAGTATGCCGCAATATGAGGTGGATCATGAGCAGTAATGATATCAGAAATGCAGTTATCACCGATAATGAAGTGACATTTTCGCATAATGACAGGGACTATCTGTTATACGGCTGGGATCAGTGTGACGGCTATTTTCTCAGCCTTGAATGTGAAGGCGTGCTTGTATGGCAGTCAGCACCTATGTCCAAAGCGGAATGTATTGACGAATTCTTCAGATATTACTCTGAATTATAACTGATAATAGTTTATTGATTGGACATATCAGTGATATGCAGTATAATATAATCATAACAGGAAAGGAGTTGTTTCTCGATGAAAAAGATATGTTGTTGTTTCTCGCTTGGCAATAGAATAAGTATTTGTCGTAGAAACAGCACTTTCGCTATCTGACTGCGCTTTTGTGTGCAGAAATAAAGATCAAGGGAAATGCAATGCTCTGCATTTCCTTTTTTATGTCCAAAACTTTATTAAATGAGAATCAATTATGAGCAAGTATATTTTTACATCAGAATCAGTTACAGAGGGACATACCGATAAGGTGGCAGACAAAATCTCAGACGCTATCCTCGACGCATATCTTGAAAAGGATCCGAATGCAAGAGTCGCAGCCGAAACCGTCCTCAAGAACAACACCGTTATTCTCGCAGGAGAAATAGGTTCCGAAGCAGAAATTGATACAGAAAAGGTAGTTCGCAATGTCATCAATGATATCGGTTACGATCACGCTGAACTCGGTTTTGACGGTCATACCGCCGAGATCAAGCTTTACGTCAAGTTTGTCGTCCTCGGTTTCGTTGACTTTGATCTTGTCTGAGGGGTGACCGCCCTTTGCCACCGGAATGATGTGGTCAATGGTCGGACTCAAAGGGTGGGGAAACTTTAAGCCGAAGTCCACAGGCTTGCCGCAGATTCCGCACACACGCTGTGTCGCATAGATCTTCTTTTTGTTGGATTCAAACTGCGCCCTCTGAGTGCCGTTGTGGTCGGTGCGGAGATTTGGCTTTGCCATACATCACCTGCTTTCAGGTATAAAAAATGCACTTGCCGCCGACATTATTGTCGGTCGCAAATGCTTTGAGGGTATAAGAAAACCGCCAGTGAGGGCGGTTTAGCTTGTATTTTTAGTTGCTTAATACTTCAACAATATCATCTGGAGCGATATCTCTAATATCAAAGCCGGGGAACTCAACCATATACGTTTGAAATATTTCGCTTACTTCAACGATATATCCTATTTCACCGGTTGCTATTTTTATTTTAGTATATGGTTTAAGCATAAGCTCCCTCCTTACTTATCAACATACAAACTTGTCAAATGAAAATCCTTTTTATCATTTACATCATCGAGCCACGATGTCAAAACTTTGGCAGTTTTACCATTCACTCCGGTGATTTCATAATGTAATTCGTATTTATCGCCTTGGGCATTCTGACCTTTCCCGATTAGTTTTTTACGGTCGAAGTCCTCGCGGATTTTTTCTTCCAAAAGATCATAATTATTCAGATTATAACCTAAAGCTGATTCAAATGCTTTTGCCTTATCCGGTTGCTTTTCGGGATTGAGCGCATACTCGGTGAATTTCCTTTTGTCAATTGTTGCGTTCTCACCAGTAACATTGTTTACTCCTACTGTCTTTATTTTACCACTATTCTCTCCATTTGTCAACCCTCTGAACCTCTGCAAATTCCTCTGTTCAACGGCTCTTGCATCAGCTTCGGAGAGCACAGCAGGAGTGTAGTCGGAGTTGGTGTTCGGCAGCTCCTCCCACGTCTTTGAACGGCTGCCGTCAGCGTTCTGCTTTCCTCTGAGTACCTGTCCATCATAGATGATCGTGCAGTCACAGTTGTCGTGACGGCGGAACATATCGCCCGGCATCTCGTCATACACGCTTTGGATAAGACCGTCAAGCTCATTGATACACTTTGCAACATCGTGAAGCCTCTTTTTATCAGTGCTGTCCTGAGCTGAGTGGCTGTCTTGTTTATAGGCTATGAGCTTGGCTCTAACATTCGGCTCATTCATAACAAAGTCTATCTGATGCTGAATATCCTGAAGCATAAGGCTTTCTATCAGATCGAGCTTTATGGCGTGAAATACCTCTCCCAAAGGCGTTAACTTTCCATAACTGCGAGATGCTCCCTTCTAAAAATACTTGACATCCGCAGAAAAAAATGCTATAATAGTCTTAGTCAGAGAAAAGAACTATCGTTCTAACAATATTGTGCTGCTATCAGCTCCTGATACCATGCACCTGACACAATTTCCCTCCGTTAAGGATATTTCTTACAAAGGAGAAGCTTTATGACTAACAACTACAGAATGGAGATAGCAGCATAACCGGGAGGTTTGCGAATTCTATCTTACACAGACCTCCCGCGCTTTGTCAGCATTTTCAGGAGGAAAAACAATGAATAAATTTGACTTTATCATACGCAAGGAAACAGCAAACGACTACCGTGAGATCGAAAATATCGCACGCGAGGCTTTCTGGAACCTCAGCGTTCCCGGATGTACCGAACACTATTTCATCCATACCATGAGAAGCCATGAGGCGTTCATCCCTGAACTCGACTATGTGCTAGAGGTAAACAGCAGAGTCGTTGGCTGCGTTATGTATACAAAGGCTGCCCTTGAAGACGAGAACGGTCTTTTAAAGCCTGTGCTCTCTATGGGTCCTATCTGTATCCACCCCGACTTCCAGCGAATGGGCGGCAGCAGAAGGCTGCTTGAATTCACCTTCGATAAAGCCCGCCAGCTCGGCTACGATGTTGTTATAAACTTCGGCAATCCCGACAACTACGTCGCCCGCGGCTACAAGAGCTGCAAGAAATTCAATATCTGTTTCGAGGGAGATGTTTTCCCAGCTGCCCTGCTCGTCAAGGAGCTCAGTGAAGGCGCTCTCGACGGCAGAAAATGGATATACCGCCCCAATGACGCCGATGCACCATGTAACGATGCCAACGCCGTCGAGGAGTTCGACAGGCTCTTCCCGCCTAAGGTCAAGGCATGGCAGCCAAGTCAGGAGGAATTCTACATCCACAGCCACTCCGCTATAACGTGGTAAAAACAACCTAAAGCTCCCGGAGGCAGTCAAAGGATCGCCTCCGGGATTCTTTAAACTAATTAATGAATGGATAGATCAAAATGAACAAGACCTTTGTAACAAAAATGCCAAATCATATAGGGGCATTTCTTAAAGCCAGCAAATGCTTTGCCTCACTGGACATTAATATCACCCGTGTAAGCTACAACAAGGCTGTTGATTCGCATATGCTTTTTATCGACGCAGAGGGTACTCCGCAGCAGCTCGACAAAGCAACAAAGGAACTTGAGGCTATAGGTTATCTGCAATGCGGAGATGATGACCGCAGTGTTGTCCTTCTCGAATTCCGCCTGAAGGATCAGCCCGGAAGCGTTACAGCTATACTTGAGCTTATCAGTGCACATAACTTCAATATCTCATATATAAGCTCACAGGAAAACGGAACTGAATACCAGCTTTTTAAAATGGGGCTTATCGTTGATAACTCCGAAAAGATCAATAGTTTTATTGAAGAAGCAAAAAAGCTTTGCAGTGTTCGTGTAATTGACTATAATCATGCGGATAAGATCTACGATAACAGTATATTCTATAACGCCTTTGTAAGCGAGATATCCTCGTCATTGGAAATATCTGCTGAGGCTAAGAATGAGCTGATGGTCAACACTAATCTTGCAATGCAGATACTCGATGAATCGGGAGTTTCGCCGTATCGCACATTCGACAGCATCAGCCGCTTTGCAGAGCTCCTTGCCAATTCAGGCGGCAAGGATTTTACTCCCAGAATAACAGAACATCAGATCACGGAAAATACTTCTGTCACGCTCATAGAACCGCCGTGCGGAAGCAATACTGCTATCATCAGAAGCGGCAGCGAATATCTTTTCATTGACACAGGATATGCCTGCTATCAGAGCGAAATGCTTGCAATAATCAGAAGCATCATTCCCGGATTTGACTCAGCCGAAAAGAAATGCTTTGTTACTCACTCCGATGTTGACCATTGCGGACTTCTGCCGCTGTTTGACACAGTGTATGCCAGCGCCGCAAGTGCTGAGTGCCTTTGCCTTGAAAGCAGCGGCAAGGACGATTTCAGGGAGAGGAATCCGCTTCATAAACCGTATATCCGTATTTGCAAGGTGCTTACTTCCTATGCTCCCGTTCCTCCGGAAAAGATAAAGATCATCGGTGATAAAAGAGAGATACATCAATTTATCGAGCAGACCGGATTCTTCGATTTCGGCGAGCTCCACTTTGAATTATATGAAGGCAAAGGCGGCCATCTTGCCGGTGAATCCATACTTATAGACTTTGAGCACCACATTGCTTTCACAGGTGATGTTTTCATTAATATGAAGGATATGACAGCCGAACAGGCACAGTACAACAGATATGCGCCTATACTTATGACGTCTGTCGATACTGACAAGAGCTTGTGCGCTGCTGAAAGAACTGCTCTGTTCCAGCGTCTTGGCATCGGTACATGGCAGATATTCGGCGGTCACGGCGGAAAAAAGACATATACCGTAAAACCGGCGGAAATATAATAATGGATAATCATAACATAACGAAAGGGCTATGTCCTCAGTAACCTTGTTTACTGAAGGCATAGCCCCGATTTTTTCTTTTTACTATTATCCGGGCATAAAAATACCGCAGGGATAATCTCCCTGCGGTATATGAACTCAAAGCTCAGGTATAATATCCATAAGGTAACGCTGGATATGCAGCGCATCCTTGTTTGTAACACCGGAAGCCCCGTCAACATCAGCGTTCACTGCTGCCTGTTCACAAAGAGCGTACTTGTCAGGATTTCCTACAGACTGCATAATGCGTACAGCATCTGCAAGATTTAAAAGCCCGTCACCGTTTGCATCTCCGACGATCTGCGGGAAGCTGCTGTCCTTGGTCCATACAGCATCAAACGCATAGCCAAGTCCGGAGCGAACTCCCTCGACCTTGTAAAGGTCGCCGGGATAGTATAGCTGTCCGTCATACTTCCATGCCGTGAAGGTATATCCTGCCTTAGTCGAGCGCGGCTCCGGAATGAGCAGATAATTGTCAGTCTCACAGCTCTGCTTGAAGGAGGAGCTGCCCTCATCAAAAAGAATTTTATAATTTATCGGCTGCCATACCGCAGTCATCGTAACGTCGCAGGAGGGCATATAATAGCCTATCTGCGGCATATATACCTCGCCGTCATAGTCGCACTTCCAACCCGTGAGCTTGAAGCCGTCACGCGAGAAGCGGTCTGAGCCGCCAAGATTTGTGTAAAGTGTTTCCGCCCTTTCAAACTGTATCTCAGTCGCTCCGACAAGACGGTCAACATCTCCGGGTGTGAAGGTCAGATTGTACATCTTTAGCCAGTTCGGTGTAAGCTGTACGTCGTGATCCGGCATAACGAAATGCTCGGTCGTGTTGAATACCTGCCCGCCTTCAAGCACCCAGCCGATCTGAAGATATCCTTCACGCTTCAGGGCTATGCTCGATACCTTGACAAGGTCTCCCGGAGTTGCAAGCGAACTTACGGGCTTTTCATCCTCGCCAAGGACAACGCCGTCTATCTCAACGTAATATTCAGCCTTTACCCTTTCTGAACTGCTCTTTAAAGCCCAAACAGGTGTAAGCTCAGTATCAATGTCCTTGAACTGGATCACCTCACCCGGGATGTAGCCTCTTACTCCGTCAATGGTCCAGCCGGAGAATCTGTATCCCTCACGTTCGAGAGTTACTTTAGGTATATTCACCGAATCTCCGGGCGTTCCCTCAATAAAGCTCAGCTCCGGCACGTTTCCGTCTTCATCCTCAGCAATGGTGATACCCTCACCTTCATAGTTAAAGATCAGCTTTGTATCAGTCAAAGCTGCTTCCTCGGCAGCGCAGCTCCCCACAGGCATTGCCGCAAAAGAGCCGGCTGCAAGAGCCGCTCCGAGAGCTGCGGATACAACTCTTCTGAAAAAATAATTCATGTTTCCCTCCCATTCGCGTTTGCGCGTCTTGCTCCGCATCAGCGGAAGCAGTTTTTTTCCTGATCGTAGGTATAACCGATGACGGAAAGCTTGCGCTCAATATCTTCACGCGGCACACAAAGGCTCCCGCAGAGTTCATCAAGGCTCGGGTAGTCGTCGCGGAGCTTCGTGTTGATGTAGCTGAGCAGTATCACAGGGTCGTTCGGTATATTCATATGATCTCTCCTTTGAAATCCGGGCAGTGCAGTCCCGGAAATATTCCGCAGCAGCTCAGTGCAGGAAGCTGCGCGTTCTGTCAAGATTAAATATACAATAATTATAAGGCTTTGTCAACGAATTTTGAGCAATATTAAAAGTGAATTTTTTGTAAATTTGTATGATGTTTCAATATGTTGCCCTTGTGAAACTGCTGCCTCCATTTGTTAACCGCGGTTAGCCAATTATTGTCAGCCTTATATTATCGCGGTATGTGAAATTTGTTCAAAAGCGACAAAAAACTTTAGTGTAATTAGGTCAAATTGGAAATAGCTTTTTCTTTAAATATATGTTATAATACATTAAGATATGTGGGATGTAATATATTCTCGCTTTCTTGCTGTCAGACGCATTGTTACATTTTTCACAGCTAAAAACAAGGAGGTCCATTTAATGAATTCAGCTAAATCAACTGTTCCCTTCAAGGGAACTCCTGAACAGGAGGCTCAGCTTCTCAAGGTCATCAATGAGAAGAAAAACGATAAGGGCGCTCTGATGCCCATTCTCCAGAAGGCTCAGGAGATCTACGGCTATCTTCCCATCGAGGTCCAGACCATCATTTCCGATAATACCGGTATCCCCCTCGAGAAGATATACGGCGTTGTTACTTTCTATGCACAGTTCTCACTCTATCCGAAGGGTGAATATACCATTTCTGTCTGTCTCGGCACAGCCTGCTATGTTAAGGGCTCCGGTGATATCTATAACAAGCTTCAGGAAAAGCTCGGTATCGGCGGCGGAGAGTGTACTGCCGACGGAAAGTTCTCCCTCGATGCGTGCCGCTGCATCGGTGCGTGCGGACTTGCTCCCGTTCTTACAGTAAACGAGGACGTTTACGGACGTCTTACCGTTGACGATGTAGATAAGATCATCGCTAAATACGCCTGATCAAACATTATATCACTTAGGAGGTTAATATATGAAAACTCTTGAAGAACTCAAGGTTATCAGAGACAGCATGGCCGGCGAGGTCGCACTCAGAACACACGGCAATGCTTCTTCAAAATATGAAAGGCACGTCCTCGTCTGCGGCGGTACCGGCTGTACTTCTTCCGGTTCTCCGAAGATCATCGAAAAGCTCGAGGAGGAGCTTTCCGCAAAGGGGCTTACCGATAAGGTTCAGATCGTTAAGACCGGATGCTTCGGCCTCTGCGAGCGCGGTCCTATCATGATCGTTTACCGCGAGGGATCCTTCTACTCGCGCGTGAATGTCGCCTCTAGATCCCTCATCGTTGAGGAGCACCTCGTC
>CAMOXW010000205.1 GCA_946629405.1 uncultured Ruminococcus sp. | reverse complement strand
TGCTTATTGAACTCTACTTTGAGTATAAAGACTCGCCCGGGAGCATAATTCGTATCTGCGACCTTATCTCAGATGAGCTGCATATCCCGCTGAGCTCCTCCGAGCCTGTAAATTCGGGGAAGGAGCTTCGCATAAGACTTTTTGAAACTCCGGAATACTCTCTTGAAGTATACGGTTCAGCACACAGCGCAGACGGCTGTCGGGATAACGGTGACACCTCAACAGTGTTCAGTGACGGTACCGGAGTTAGCTATGTGATACTCTCTGACGGAATGGGAAGCGGCAGAAAAGCAGCTGTAGAATCGCGTATAGTCGTTCGGATGTTCCGCAGGCTTGTTGCCAGCGGAGTCAACTGTTCCTCGGCAGTAAGGCTGATAAATTCGATCATGGTAACAAAGTCTCAGGAGGAGAGCTTTGCCACACTCGATGCTGTGAGGATCGACCTTGACAGCTGTGAACTAACGGTAATAAAATCAGGTGCCGCCTCGACACTCATCCGTCACAGAGGGGGAGTGATAAAGGTAGCTGCGCCGACGTTCCCGATAGGTATATATGAGCGTTCTGAGGCGTATTTCAGCCATGTTGATTTTGACGAGGGGGACATACTTATAATGTGCTCCGATGGCATAAGCGAAAGCGAATATCTATACATAAAGGAACTGCTTCTCGGGTGTGACGATCTGAAAAAAATAGTTGATGAGATAGCTGCAAAATCAGACATTTTCAATCAGGCTTCCCGCCCTGACGATGTAACAGTTTTAGGCCTTAAAGTGACCCGTTCTGCGTAAGTATCATGTGTGCATTTTAACGAACGAAGTTGGTATTACCTGTTTTGAAATATGTCAAATTGCACTAAATACACGCAGTAAAATTAGCGTATCGTCTGAAATTTTGACCCGATTTGCGAAAAAGCTTGAATAATTCTGGGAATTCTGTTAAAATGTAATTAGCAAAGGAGGTTGAATTATGGCAGCTAACAATGTAACTAATCCGAATGATTTTCCGCTTTACCTGTTCTATCAGGGAAAGAATTATGAAGCGTATAAATTCTTCGGCGTCCATTCAAGAAAAAGAGGACGGGGACATATCTTTACCTTCCGTGTCTGGGCGCCAAATGCAGTAAGCATTTCTGTTGTAGGCGATTTCAACGAATGGGACAGAAACGCAAATAAAATGGATCTTATTGCTGACGGAGTATGGGAAGCCCAGATATCAGGTCTTGCACAGTTTGACACTTACAAGTACAGCATCGAGACCAAGGACGGCAGGACACTCCTCAAGGCAGATCCCTATGCCCCTCACTTCGAGACACGTCCCGGTACTGCCTCAAAGATCTTCGAGAGCAGCTACGAATGGGCTGATTCAAAATGGTACGAGGAAAAGAAGAAAAAAAGTATATACAAGAGCCCTGTCAATATCTATGAGGTACACCTTAGCTCATGGAAAAACTACGGCGAAGATGTTTTCCTTGACTATGTTACATTTGCAAATGAAATAATCCCTTACCTGAAAAAAATGTCATATACCCATGTTGAATTCATGCCGCTCACTGAGTACCCCTTCGACGGCTCATGGGGCTATCAGGTAACCGGTTACTTTGCGCCGACCTCCCGCTATGGTACTCCTGATGATTTCAGGAAGATGGTCGATATGTTCCATGAGAACGGCATAGGAGTTATCCTCGACTGGGTACCCGCACATTTCCCGAAGGATGAAGCAGGTCTCTATGAGTTCGACGGAACATGCTGCTATGAGTATACCGACGAACGTAAAAAAGAGCATAAGGCGTGGGGCACAAGAGTTTTCGACTACGGCAAGGCTGAGGTCTGCTCCTTCCTCATTTCAAGTGCGAATTACTGGTTTGACGAGTTCCATGTAGACGGTCTCCGCGTTGACGCTGTTGCTTCGATGCTCTACCTTGACTATGACAGGCGCGACGGCGAATGGGCTGCGAATATCTACGGTGGAAACGAGAACCTTGAGGCTGTGGAGTTCCTTAAACGCCTGAACGAGGCGGTATTCTACAAGCACCCCGATGCACTGATGATCGCTGAGGAATCGACAGCATGGCCGCTTGTTACAAAGCCTACCGATATAGGCGGCCTCGGCTTCAACTTCAAGTGGAACATGGGCTGGATGAATGATATGCTCAGCTATATGTCGCTTGATCCGATATACCGTGCTTTCAATCACGATAAGCTAACATTTTCGTTCTTCTATGCCTTCTCCGAGAACTATATCCTTCCGATCTCGCACGACGAGGTAGTTTACGGAAAGTGCTCGATGATAAACAAAATGCCGGGCGAATATGAACAGAAATTCGCTTCATACCGTGCATTTCTTGCTTATATGATGGCTCACCCCGGAAAGAAGCTCCTTTTCATGGGACAGGAATTCGGTCAGATGAACGAATGGAACTATAAATCACAGCTTGACTGGAACCTGATGGAATTTGATTCGCACAGGAATCTCCTGAAATTCTCGGAAAAGCTCAATAAATTTTACGTTGAAAATTCTCCTTTCTGGCAGAACGACGATTCATGGAGCGGCTTCAGCTGGATATCCAATGACGATTACAAGCAAAGTATAATCGCGTTCCGAAGGATCGACGATAACGGTGAAGAACTCATCACTGTATGCAATTTTGTACCGGTAGAACGCCGTGATTACAGGATAGGCGTTCCCGCAAAGGGCAGATACAAGCTTGTGTTCAATACCGATGCAGTTGAATTCGGCGGATCAGGCATTACAGAAAAATCGTTCAAGTCCGATAGTATAGGTATGCACGGATTTGACGAGAGCATCTCCATGACACTCGCTCCGCTCTCTGTTATTTACCTCAGATATTCCCCGGTAAAAAAGAGAACGGCAAAGTCTGACGAAGCTCCTTCCGAAGAAAAGAAGCCAAGAAAAAGACGTTCTTCTAAATCTGAATGATACAATGCTATAACATCTTAGGAGGAATAATATGTATACTAAAAAAAGAGTCGTTGCTATGCTCCTTGCCGGCGGTCAGGGAAGCAGACTATATGCACTGACTAAAAATGTTGCTAAACCTGCTGTTCCTTACGGCGGAAAATACAGGCTGATAGATTTCCCGCTGTCTAACTGCACCAATTCTGGTATTGATACAGTAGGTGTCCTGACACAGTATCAGCCGCTCGTGCTCAATGAGTATATCGGCAATGGCCAGCCGTGGGATCTTGATAAAATGAACGGCGGCGTTCATGTTCTCCCGCCATATGAGACACAGACAGGAGCATCATGGTATGAGGGAACAGCTAACGCTATATACCAGAATATTCGCTTCATTGAAAGATATAATCCTGAGTATGTGGTAGTCCTTGGCGGCGACCATATTTATAAAATGGACTACTCAAAGATGGTCGATTTCCACGTTGCAAACAACGCAGACTGCACCATCTCTGTAATAGACGTTCCGAAGGCTGAGGCTTCACGCTTCGGAATAATGATCTGCGATGATCAGAATCAGGTCATTGATTTCGTTGAAAAGCCTAAGGAGCCTAAATCGACCCTCGCTTCAATGGGTATTTATGTGTTCAGCTGGGATAAGCTCCGTAAGTACCTTATCGAGAATGAGGAGGACGCAAATGCTAAGCGTGAGCGCGGTGAGGCGTGGTCGAAGGACTTCGGAAAGGATATCATCACATCCATGCTCCGTGATAAGCAGAGACTTTTCGCCTATGAGTTCGAGGGCTACTGGAAGGATGTCGGAACACTCGATTCGCTCTGGGAAGCTAATATGGATCTTCTTAGTCCAAGCGTTCCGCTTGATCTGTATGATCCGAGCTGGAAGATATATTCCCGCAATAACAATATGCCTCCTCAGTACATTGGCGACAACGCTAATATCGAAAATTCCATGATCTCAGAGGGCAGCGATATCGACGGAACAGTTGATTTCTCTATCGTCTTCTCAGGTGTTACCATAGAGGAAGGTGCTACCGTAAACTACAGCATAATCATGCCCGGCACAGTCATAAAGTCCGGAGCTGTTGTTGAATACGCTATCGTCGGAGAGGACTGCACTGTAGAGGGCGGCGCAAAGATAGGCGCAAGTCCGGAAACTATTGAGAATCGCGATGACTGGGGTATCGCAGTAGTAGGTCATAACGTAACTGTTTCCGAGAATAAGATAGTTGAGCCCAAGAAGATCATCGGAGAAAGCATCTGATCGGAGGAGTTGTAGTATGAGTGTTAATTACAATGTTTTAGGACTTATTTTTGCAAGTATGCACGATTCATATGTAAGCGAGCTTACCAAGCAGCGAACTATGGGATCAATACCTTTCGGGGGACGTTACCGCCTGATCGACTTCCCGCTTTCTAATATGGTGAATTCAAGTGTGGCAGAGGTCGGCGTTATAACAAAATCAAATTACGGCTCACTGCTTGATCACCTCGGATCAGGTCGTGACTGGGATCTTTCTCGTAAGAAGGGAGGTCTGCATCTGCTTCCGCCATACAGTCAGACCGGCGGCATCTACAAGGGCAGACTTGATGCCCTTAATAATATCTGGAGCTTCGTTGAGCATTCCTCAGCAAAGTATGTGATAATGTCCAATTGCGACATTATCACGACAATTGATTTCAACCCGATACTCAAGCAGCATATGGCTAATGAGTCTGATATCACCCTTGTATACAGCAAGGGCATGTACGACAGCGAGAAGAATTCCTGTGCTACTATTCTTGAGTTTTCCGAAGATAACCGCCTCAAGGACGTTCTTGTGAATCCCCAGATCTCCGGCGAGTGCAATCTTTGGCTCGAAATGTTCATCATCAGCAAGGACTTCCTGAAGAAGATAGTTTTTGAAGCTGCGAGCCGCAATCAGTACAGCTTCACCCGTGAGATACTTCAGGGCAAGAAGGATGAGTACAAGATCATGGGTTATGAGCACAAGGATTTCTTCACAAGGATAGACAGTGTTCAGAGCTACTATCAGGCAAATATGCTCCTGCTCAATTCGGACAAGAGAAAGGCACTTTTCAAGAACAATCTTCCCGTATACACCAAGATTGGCGATAATGGTCCTGTAAAGTATGGCCTCGAGTCGAACGTCAAGAACTCCCTCATCGCTGACGGCTGCGTAATCGAGGGAACAGTCGAGAATTCGATACTCTTCAGAGGTGTCAGGGTCGGCAAGGGAACTGTCGTCAAGAACTGCGTGCTCCTTCAGGGTACAAGAGTAGGAAGCAAGTGCAATATTTCCTCGGTTATAACTGATAAGAATGTAGAGATAAGCAGCGAAAAGGTCCTCACAGGTTCGGAGACTTATCCGCTGTATATCGGTAAGGACGGAAAGATTTAACGGCGGTGATCTGCTATGAAAATATTGTTTGCTGCAAGTGAAGCTGTTCCGTATGCAGCCTCCGGAGGGCTTGCCGATGTTGTTGGCTCGCTGCCGAAGACTATCCATGCCGCAGGGCATGAATGCTGTATAGTCATACCGCTCTATAAGAGCATAAGCCCTGAATTCCGCGAGAAAATGACCTTCGTTAAGAATATCACTGTTGATGTTTCGTGGCGCAAGCAATACTGCGGGATATTTGAATCCGAATGGAACGGCATTACTTATTACTTCATCGACAACGAATACTATTTCTCACGCGATGGCCTTTACGGCTTCTATGATGACTGCGAAAGGTTTGTCTTCTTTGACAGGGCAGTCCTTGAAATGCTGAAATACATCGACTTCAAGCCTGATATCATCCATTCAAACGATTGGCAGACCGCTCTTATCCCTGTCTACTACAATGTTTACTACAAGTACCAGCAGGGCTACGACGGCATAAAGAATGTATTTACTATACACAATATCGAGTATCAGGGTAAGTACGGCAGGGAAATTCTCAATGAAGTCATGGGTATCCCTATGTATAACGCCAATATTCTCGAATATGATGGGTATATAAATATGATGAAGGGCGCTATTGAGGCTGCTGACAGGATAACAACAGTAAGTCCGAGCTATGCGTGGGAAATTCTCGACCCGTGGTACGCTCACAGCCTTGACCGCATACTCGTCACAAAGCAGTACAAGCTGCGCGGAATCCTCAATGGCATCGACACAGATCTATATTCACCTGAGTCTGACCCGGCTATTGCCGGTCACTTCAGTGCTGATGATCTCTCCGGCAAAAGAATATGTAAGCAGGCTCTTTGCGAGGAGCTTGGTCTCGAACAGGGTAACGAGCCTATTATCGGCATAGTTACGAGGTTTGTGAACCATAAGGGTATTGACCTGATACGCTGTGTTATGGAAGAGATAGTCGGTATGGGTATGAAGTTTGCTGTGCTCGGAAGCGGCGAAAAGATCTATGAAGACTTTTTCCGCGAAATGGCTGCACGCTTTCCCGGCAAAGTATCTGTAACTCTCGGATTTGTACATGAGCTTTCGCGTAAGATATACGCTGGCTCGGATATGTTCCTTATGCCTTCACAGAGTGAGCCATGCGGCCTTGCACAGATGATATCGATGCGCTACGGCACGATCCCGATAGTACGCGAGACCGGAGGTCTTAGAGACACTGTCCGCGATAACGGCGGTGTTGACGGCAACGGCTTCACCTTCAAGACGTATAATGCAAACGATATGCTTGATGCTATCCGGCGTGCAAAAAATGACTATGACAACAAGCCGGTATGGGAAAAGCTTATGCGGAATGCCATGAACTGCGACTATAGCTGGAAGGCTTCAGCGGATATCTATATCGAGAATTATCAAGAGCTTATGAATTCATAAAAACAAAGCGGCTGTTATCGTTCAGCCGCTTTAATTTTGCAAAAAACTCCCCCTGAGGCAGATGCTCCAGGGGGAAAACTATTATTCTTATCAGACATCTATCATGTCCGGAACTGAATCCTTATTGCGCTGATGAACAACGTGTGCTGCATAGAAATTGAACACACTGAGAACAATAAGCATGAGCCCGATAACGATACGGATTATCCTGCTTGCCTTGAACGGATTGAACAGAAGAAAAGCGCCGAATAACGCAAGGACTATTCCGAATACTATACCGGCAGTTTTTATGTTCTGTGAGCTTTCGGATTTCAATGAGCTTATCAGTCTTGAAATACCGGAAATGATAAAGATTATTCCGGCTGCGATCGGAATGCCCACAGAAATTATACGCGGTATCAGCATAATTATCGCACCGATAATAACTCCTGCGATGCTTCCGCCAAGGAGCGTACCGTCAACACCTGAGCTCGCACCTCCTATCAGCATAAAAATGCTTGCAAGTATGATTATTCCTCCGGTAATGTAGAAAATCCACGATATTATCCCGGGAAAGAATGCGATCAGTGCGCCGCTGATGAGATAAATCACGCCTTTTGTGATGAAACCTGAATTGCTGATTTTCATGGTAGTACCTCCTTAGTACAGTGCTTTGAAATATTTCAGACTAAGTTTTTCAGTAAACCCAGCCTTATTGTAAATGCTTGCAGCGAGAGCCTTTGCGGTGGCGATACACGATATGATATCCTCATCAGAAGCAGGGGTGCTGCTGAAAGCTGAACTGAGAGAGATCTCCATAAGCCGCCTGAAGCTTCCGCTTTTGATATGATCTCCGCCGATAAGCTCCTCGACCTTTGCTGCAAAGTCGGTATAGTTCATATCAGCCTGTGAAATGCCGATGTACCCGAGAAGCTGCATTGTATAGGTGTAAGCGCTCTGTATACGCTTATCGCTATTACCGGTATTGAGCTGTTTTTCGCGCTTATCAAGTATAAGCCTTCGCCTTATGGCAACAGCAGCGAGCATTGCAGCGATGGCAAGTATTACCGCTATGATATATTTCGCCGCTTTTGGAATTCCACCTCCGCTGCTGTCTGAGGAAGCAGAAGGCTGAGTTGAGGCCATAGTTGAGGGCAAAGTCGTGACACGCGCGGAAGTTGTCTGTGACGCTGCCATGCCGTTAGTTGTCGTTGTGGTTACGGCAGATGTTACCGCGGCAGTTGTAGTTGTTGCAGTACCGGTCTGTGTCGGTTCAACAGAACGTCCGCCAATCTGTATCGAGTTTTCGGAATAGCCTGCTGTGAACTCAAAGGGTACCCATCCGAAGCCGTCGATGTATATCTCGGTCCATGCGTGACTGCGGTTGTCCTTGACCTCAAGCTCATATGAGCCGTCGGGATTTCTTCTGGCATTATTGAAATCAGAACTTACAATGACATATCCGGTAGCATAACGTGCAGGGATGCCGGCCATTCTCGCAAGTATAACTCCGGCAGTTGCATAGTGTACGCAGTAGCCCTTATGATTTTCGAGCAGGAAATAGTTGACAAAATCACGGCTCGCGGGAGTTTTTCCAGGCGAAAGTGTGTATTCCGAATCCCGGCGCATCTTATCGCGGATAGCATTGAGGACACTCAGACGGGCAGTCATAGACATATCGCCGCCGGCGCTGTTCAGCACGGAGGAATATGCTTTTCTCACCTCATCCATACTTCTGTTGTCAGGGATCTGAAGATAGTTCTCATAGACAAAATCGCGGTATTCACGTTCAAGGGACATTACGCTGTTTTCAGGACCTTCGTAATAAGCGAGAAAGTTCTCGAAGCCGCCGTAGATATCTGACATATTAATGTTTGAATCATCATATTCAACTGAAGGATGGATGAGTGCCGGGTCATAGGTCACGGTGTTTATAACTTCGGTTGAACTCATGTAGCTGAAATCATATTTTTGTTCAGAATTTGAACTTGTCTTTACAAGAGTATCTCCGGTACAGGTAAGCAAACCGTTAGCTTTTACGCCGTAGGGCGCATAGAAATCATCATCCTTATCTGCCGGAACAATGGTCAGGCTGTTTTCCGGACGGTTAGGGTATATTATCGAGGCAAGGATACCGTAAAAAAGCTGCGGAGATACACCGTATCCAGCGAATTTATCGAAGACTGGTGCCTTGTAAGTGCTGCTGCTCAGAGACTTCCACTTGTTGTCTTTATATACAGCGCTGTTAGAATTCTTGAGATAAACGGCGCCGCTGCATACATCAGCAAATGAAGCCACAAGCTCAGTTTTGTTATCATAGCTAATGCTTCCGCTGCTTCCGAGTCTTTCCTTGTCGGTCCAGAAGGTAAAGCCGAATGCCTCCGAGAGTCTTGCAAGGCTTGAAGGCAGATCGTCAAAGGAAAAGGCGTCGAAGGCTTCTGTGATATTCCTTCGCTTCTCGTTGAGCTTTTCGCTGCGCTCATAGTTAGTTATCCTCAGATATGCGACAGAGGCGAATGACAGCAGCATTACACAGGCAACGATAAACGCGCCGCAGCGCTCCGTGACTTTCAGTTTCATCTGTCTTTTTGGGAAAAAAAGATCATCCCTTCTTACGAATCCGCCAGTACCACCTGTGTATTCTCCGACGTCTATCATCGACATTGCAAGCAGTGAAAGCCAGTAGGCTACAACGAGCATTCCCCAGAATACCTGTATCTCGATGCCGTTATAAAGACCGACCTCGATGACAGGGAAGGTGACAAGCAGCGGCAGCACAGGGTTCGGCCGGGATATTGTGAAGTAGTATATCACCGCCGCGAGCAGCCATACACCGAACACAAGAAGTATCGTAACAGCTTTGCGCTCATCGTCGGCTTCGACGTACTTGTAATAGCTGATATCGGTGTGGTAGGCCTTGCGGTATATAATGTTGTATACGAACTTGAATCCCTCGCGTATATACCTGCGTTTTCTCACAGCGGCCGCCGTGAATACGAGTATAGACCCTGCATATACCCAGAGAGCTCTTCCGCCTGTTAAGGTAAGGATGATGTAGAAAAGAGAAAAGCCGCATACCGCAGTTACAAGCGCCGCCCGGCTGTAGTTCAGGCTGAACATACCGAGGAATGACATTATAACAGAAATATAACCGCAAAGAGCGAGCATCACTGCCACCGGGAGCCGGAGATCAGTTTTCTTTTTTCTGACAGACATAACAATGCTGTCGCAGATAATAATACCGTTATTGTTGTTTTCCGATCTGTTTTTCATTATAACTCAATTTCCTTTATGGAAGCGGAGATATGTCCTGCATAGACAGGAATGAGGTTTATATCTTCTCCTGCTCCATTCGCTGTGAACCTCGCATTTGCTGACGGCAGTATGATGATGGCGTTCTTTATGTCCGCGAAGACCTCGTCGGATATGAGTGAGAGTGCTCTGCCGTCAGCCGAGGAGGTGATATAGGTGAACGATGATACCGGCTTAGCGGCATTTTCAGAGAGATAAGCAGATGGGTCACCGCACGAAAGATTGTCATTGAATGATGAGATAAGCTCCGCGGCAGCGGAATTCAGTTCATCAAAGCCTGTGATTATTTTTTCCGTGAAGGTGTTCAGCTTTGCGTTGAAGAAGACGAGCCTGTGCAGGCGTTCGCTGCTGACAAGGAAGTGCGAGACAGAGATCACAGTTTCGACAAGAGCATCAAATACTTTCAGAGTATTCTCTGAATCGTCATAGCATTTAAGATCGGCAAAAACCGTACATGGTGCATCCACAGGAAGGCTGTATTCCTTGACGATCAGTTCATCCTTCTTTGAGCTTAGTTTCCAGTGGATCCTGTTGAGCTTATCGCCGGGAATATATTCTCTCAGGCCAAAGACCTCAGATGGATCGTCACCGGGCTTGTTTTCGGAGAAGATATTGCTCTCCTCGTCGGTGAAGTTGTTTTCGGCGATGACACCGTCGATCTCATGCACTTCAGGAGTGACGGTCACCTGAGTCTGGATATTCCTGCAAGTTCTGAAACGGAAGATCCTCAGCGGGTCGAAAATATTGATATAGGCAGTTCTGATTATGATAGTACCGCAGTAATCCGAGCTCAGACTGAACGTCATGCGCTGCGAGTTACGCGCCTGAATGGGCATATATATATCGAATGACGAAATACTGTTGCTGAACAGGTTATAGTATTCGATATGAGCTTCGGCTTTTCCTATCGCAAAAATGCTGCTGTTATTGATGCAGAGCTGAACAGGGAAGTTAGTATTCTTGCCGACGGAATATGTTTGCAGGGCAAAATCCGCGCGGATACAGTGCTTTGCGATCAGCGTAGTAATGAACATCACAGCTGGGAGAGCGGTTATAACGATGAGCAGAACGAGTGCAAAGTCCCAGAGATAGAGGATATAAAAGACCGAGCATATTAGAATTAGAAGTATAAACAGTATTTTTGACAGCAGCATAGCTTTACCTTTGCGGCTCTGAGATACCGGGCACGGGAACAGTCCTTAGGATCTCCGAGACTATTGCAGAAGGAGTAGCATCGGAGAGCTTTGCCTTTGAATTCAGGATGAGTCTGTGTTCAAAAACATCAGCGCAGATATAGCCGATATCATCCGGGATAACGTACTCTCTGCCCATTGCAACAGCGATGCCCTTAGCTATCTGCATAAGTGCGAGGGTACCGCGGGGACTCACTCCGAGTTTTACGAGCGGATGATTCCTTGTTGCAGCCGCAAGAGCGACGATATACTCATAGATGCGGTCATCAACGTAAATATTAGCGATATGCTCCTGAAGCTCAGAGATGAAGGAAGCATCAGCGACAGAGCGTACGGATTCAAGCGGATTTGAGTTATATTTTGCCCGGAGAATAGCTACCTCTCCACTAAAATCAGGATAGCCCATGCTTAGCTTTATCATGAAGCGGTCAAGCTGAGAATCGGGGAGGTTATGAGTACCTGCCGAGCCGATCGGGTTCTGAGTAGCGATGACCGTATACGGCTCAGGGAGCTTGTAGGTATTTCCGTCAACTGTGATGCTTTTTTCCTCCATAAGCTCAAGGAGCGCGGACTGCGTTTTACTGGAGGTACGGTTTATCTCATCAGCGAGAAAGAGGTTGCAGAAGGCAACTCCGGGACGGAATTCAAATCTTCCGCTTGCTTTGTTATAAACGGAAAAACC
>CAMOXW010000204.1 GCA_946629405.1 uncultured Ruminococcus sp. | reverse complement strand
TGAATAAGTCTTATTCTTATACCGGCAGTGTAAGCCTTCTTGTAATACTCAGCATTGTTCATCTCACATATCCTCCTCTACGCTCACTTCATCGTTAACGTACAGCCTACGCTCTTTCAGATATTGAATCAGCTCAGGATGCTCTATCCTCTTCACCAATTCAGACCAAGACAGTTCCTCTAACTCTGACTGGGACATAGAAATAGCCACATCACAGATCGTATCAACAAACTGCAATGTGGCTATCAATGTATTGTATTTCAGCGTACCCCGGAAAAGCCTGAACTCAATGGTGCTGTAATTGCAGAGATTGACGGCGCTGTACCTGCCGTGGTCACTGCATTTTGCTTTCTTCAAGATTTCCTGACCTGTCTTTTCGTAACCATATCTGGCAGACCAGCGGTTCATGTTATACTGACTTCTTCTGGAGAAGCAGAAGACCTCGTTCCAGTGCTTTTCTATCAGGAATAGGATTTTCCCGATGACCTCTTCCTGCTCCGCCTGATTGTCACCGAAAGCATTCCTGTTAACGTGGATATGCAGACCGCAGGTACTTGTCTGGTGAGAACGATAGCCCATTTTTATCGCTTCATGAAGTATCGTCTCCCAGTCCATGTCATGCTGATGATAGTCAAGCGTCATTGGGTGAGAAACGATCTCAAACCCGTCATCAATACTGCCATCAGACTTTATGTAGATATGCTCATGGTTTGCATTTGCTATTTCTTTGAGCTTGCTTGCATTATCATCATCCTTGCCGCCGCAGTCTACTTCAAGCTCAACTCCAAGATAGCGTTTACCGTCACCATAGAAAACAGGCTCAGGTTTGTAGCTGTACTCCTCGATCTCGTCGTTAAAGTCATCATAGCAGCTGTTGCAATAAGGATAATCGCCTCGCCAGTTAATGTTGTTGTCGTGGATGATTCTGTTGCAGCACTCACAGCGATGATAATAGTCATTATAGCAGGTTTCGCAAAGTGTGGTATCATCGTCCTGTACTGCATCATTTGCCCAGATGGTTTCGCCGCAGTGGTCGCAGGTGGTGCAGTGTTCGTCAACACACTCATGACAAAGGAACTGATCGTCCACCCATGTTCCTTCTTCCTCTTTGATCTCTCGTCCGCAGATGTCGCAGATTCTTACGTTTTCTTCCATTTCAATTACCTCCAAAAACAAAAATTCCGATAAGGCTGGAATAGACCTTATCGGGATTATAATACATATTTGAAATTGGAGGTTGCTGCGGTCGCCCGAATTCCCGAACATTTTCGGAGAAGAAAAATGGGTATAGCCTAAAGTACGCAGAAAACGGACGGCAACACCTCCGTCACCGTCCGTTTCTTATTACTTTATCACTCTGCGTCGAGTTCCGTTACGCCGCAGAGCTGATCGTCCTTAAGCTTGACCTGAACCGTTACCTCTGCGCCGACAAGCTCGAAAATATCCTTCCCGGACATTTCAGCCATTTTGTAAAGATACTCGGTTTGAAGCTCAATATCCACAACATCGTAGCTCCAATGGCTTGTCACCATGACAGCAAGCTTAACCTTGATCGTATCCTCATTTTCCGATTCGTAGAAGCCGAGAATAATTCCCTCGACGTTTTCGTAGCGCACATCCGGTGCAATATATGGTTTTCTAATCATATCATCATTTCCCTTCATAGTTATTTTTGTTGATTTATCAATACTGATACCGCATTTAAGCGTGATTCTTACCTGCTCATCGTCAACATCGACTCTGTCAATGATTTTCCTTAGCAGGTACTTGTTATTGACCGTATTTTCTGTTATAATGTAGTTACCGAAGCCTTCCTGAAGCCTTTGCAAATCTGCCTCGCTGAATTGACGTGAACCTCTTGAAAGCAGCTTGATCTTTGTATGTATTTCACCCTTCTGACGTTCAATCTTTTCAAGACTGTTCATAATACTGTCTGTGACCTTGCCCTTTTCAAGTGCTTTCATGAGGTTGCGGTGTCTCTCGTCAAGTCCTGTTAGCGCTCGTCTTAATGCCCTGTATTCCTTATTTGACGTATCCTTTATGCTTCTGGAAATGTTGTTTAGGGAGTCGAGCAGCGGTTGTCTGTTCGGCTCCGAAAAGAGACAATTGCTGACAGCGTTGATGACAAATGCTTCAAGGTAGTCCGCTCTTATTGGAGCAGCGCCGCATTTATTGTTACAGTTGTACTTGTAGTACTTTCTGTCCTTTGAATATCTGACACCGCCGCACATCGGACTGCCGCAGGAGCAATAGATCATGCCGGTCAGGGGATAGTATCTGACCGGCGCTCTGTTGCTGTGTTTTTCAGCGTTTTCATTGAGCTTCTGCTGGACTTTTTCAAATACTTCAGGAGTTACAAGCGCCGGACAGCCGCCTTCCTTTTTGAAGTAGCTCTCCTTGTGCTTATGCGTATTTCTCTTGCCGTCTTCATCCTTTGATATTGCCTTATTCCATGTGTAACAGCCCTTGTACTTCTCGTTGTGGAGGATCTCGTTGATCGTGTTGACCTTGAAGTCATTGCCCTTGCTGGTCTTGTAGCCGTTATCCTTTAGCCATTTTATGATATCGGCAGTTCCGAATCCGTCAGCGTAAAGCTCGAACATCTTCTTTACTGCCGGGGCTGTTGTTTCATCGGGTTCCAGCAGCATTGTATCTCTGTTCACCTTGAAGCCGTAGGGAGGCTTGCCGCCGGTATGCATACAGTCTGCTGCACGGGCATTTAATCCTCTCAAACTGTTATTTTTAATGCTGCGAGAGTATTTTTCATCGACTATCGCTTGAGCTATTATCATATCG